>JAKOSQ010000240.1 GCA_029777215.1 Bacillota bacterium | reverse complement strand
TTTCCGAGCGCGTCCGCCGCGCTCTGCACGGCGTCCGTCCCCGCCGGCACGGTCAGCGCAACGGCTGTGAGCAGCTCACCGTCCGTCCGGTAGGCGCTCGCGCGCAGATAGTAGACCGATGTGCTGTTTTCGCTCCGGCTGCCGCCGGCGTCGCCGCAGCCGCCGAGCAGGAGGCTCAGCGCGAGCAGACAGCAAAAAAGTCGTTTCATGCCTCGGTCCCTCCTTCCTCCGACGCCTCCGGGCAGGCGGGCAGCCGGACGACAAAGCGCGTCCCGCCCTCCGCGCACTTTTCGACCGCAATGTCGCCCCCGTGGAGCTTCACCGCGTCGTGCGCAATGGAAAGGCCGAGCCCGCTGCCGCCCGCATCCGTCGACCGGGCCTTGTCCACCCGGTAAAAGCGGGTGAAGATGTGCGGCAGGTCCTCGTCCGGGATGCCGATGCCTGTGTCCTCGACGGTGAGGATGACCTCGTCCTCCTCGCTTTTGAGGAGGATGTCGACCGTACCGCCGGGCATGTTGTATTTGACCGCGTTTTCCGCGAGATTGAAGATGACCCGGTATAAAAGGTCCTCGTTGCCCCAGACAAAGCAGTCCTTCTGGAGTTCAGTGGCGATGGTGACGCGGTTTTCCTTCGCGAGCGGATGCAGAAGCCTCAGCGTCTTTTCAGCGACCTTTCGGAGGTCGACGCGCTCGCGCGTGAGACTCGCGCCGCTGTCGATGCGGGAGAGGCTCAGAAGCTTTTCGGTCGTGCGCTGGAGGCGTTCCGCCTCGGACTCGATGTCGTTTACGAAGTCGCGCATCGTCTCGGCGTCCATGTCTTCGGAGTTTACGATGCTGTCCGAGAGCAGGCGGATGGACGCCAGCGGCGTTTTGAGCTCGTGCGAGGCGTCGGAAACAAAGCGGCGGCGCAGCTCCTCGGTCTCCTTGAGGCGGGCGGTGAGGCTGTTGAACTCGGTGCCGAGTTCGGAGAGCTCGTCGTGGCCCGCGACGGGGATGCGGTGGTCGTAATCTCCCTCAGAGACGATGCGGGTCGCCTTCGCGAGCTCCGTGATACGCTTTGTGAGCGCGCGGCTGAAAATGAACATGAGGATGATCGCCGCGGCGGAGACGATCAGGGACACGCTGCGCAGGCGGTTCTGGATGCTCGAGATGAGCTGGGCCTGCGTCTCGTCGTATTCGTAGAGATAGACCGCGCCCACGGTGGTCCCGCCGCTGCGGATTGGCATGGCCTCGCGCGTCATGAAGGCGCGGCCGTCGTAGTCCGAGTAGCAGACGATCTCGCCGGAGAGCGCGCGGGCGATTTCGGAAAACATCGCGTAGCGCCCGATGCCGGGGTCGTACTGGGCATTGTCGTAGAGGATGCGGGCGTCCTCGTCCGTGACGATCACGCGCGTGAGGCTCCGCAGGTCGAGCTGGTCCATGACGGCGGGGACAGTGTCGCTCGTAAGCTCCTCCGGTGCGGAGAGCGCGGAGGCCATGACGCCGGCCTGGTTCTGGAGTGATGCCTTTTTGGAGGAAAACACGAGGTCGCGCGCCGCGATGGTCGGATAGGTGTTCATGAACACGGCGAGCACCGCAATGAGTACGAGAAAGGTCGCGGCAAATTTGAGCTGAACGCTGTTTGTCATGGTTTTGATCTCAGGCAGCCTTTTCATCCCGCGCCCCCTCTCCCGTCCGCCTTCGCGGTGGAAGTCCCGCTCCGGCAGTATGGAAACATTAATAATTTATTGTATTGCATTTTAGCGCATTTGTCCAGAAAAAACACATTCACCTGTGTTCTTTTCCGTTTCGCCGAAAAAATGCGCTCGGGCCGGTCAAAGGACCGGCCCGAGCGTCTGTTCAGATCACGTTTTTTCGCTGAAGAAATATCCCACACCCCACTTGGTGTTGAAATACACCGGCGCGGCGGGGTCGCTTTCGAGCTTTTCGCGCAGACGGCGGATGTGGACATCCACCGTCCGGGCATCGCCCTGATAGTCGAGGCCCCAAACGAGATCGAGGAGCTTTTCGCGCCCATAGACCTTGCCGGGGTTGCGCATGAGAAGCTCCGCGAGCGAAAATTCCTTGGCAGTGAGGTCAACCGGCTCGCCGGTTTTGAGGGCGATGCGCCGGGAGGTGTCGAGCGTGATGCTGCCGCGGGTCAGCAGCTCTTCCTCGCTGCTGGCGCTCGACTTGGTTGCGCTGCGGCGCAGCAGCGCGCGCACGCGGGCCTTGAGCTCGAGCACGTTGAAGGGCTTTGTGATATAGTCGTCCGCGCCGTATTCAAAGCCGAGGAGCTTGTCGGTGTCCTCGCTCCTGGCGGTGAGCATGATGATCGGCACAGTCGAGCTCTCGCGGATCTTCGCGCAGGCTTCAAGCCCGTCGAGCTTCGGCATCATGAGATCGAGCAAAATGAGGTCGTAGTCCCCGCTTTTCGCCATCTCGACGGCCGTCTCGCCGTCATAGCAGGCGTCGACCTCGTAGCCCTCGGCCTCGAGGTTGAATTTGATGCCCTTGACAAGTACCTTTTCATCGTCCACAACGAGTATTCTCATGTTCCGTCCTCCTGCGTCACCGTGATGCTGTTTTGTATCTTCTCAAATTTTCCCGCACCGATGCCGGACACTTTCATGACGTCCTCGACGCACCGGAAGTTTCCGTTGGCCGCGCGATAGTCGACAATGCGCTGCGCGAGCGTCGCGCCGATGCCAGGCAGCGCGTCGAGCTGCGCCGCCGTCGCCGTGTTGAGATCCAGCAGCGCCGCCGGGGCCGCCGCGTTCGGCGAAGCGCTCGGCGCGAGCGGGGCGAGCACCACCGTCGCCGCGACCGGGGGCGTCCGGGAGGCCGCCGTCACAGCGAAGGTCAGCGCGGCGCACAGCGCCGCGAGCAGCAGCCATATTTTTTCCTGTTTTCGGAGCTTCAAGCCGCGATCCCTCCCCCCGCTGCCGCCGACGGGGCATAAAGGCAGACTTTTTTGGTTGCTTTTCGGGACTTTATTTCGTATAATGAAAAACAGTATCAAACTGCGTTTCTCTCAAGGCCCGATCGCCGACCGCCCGGCACGCCGCCGCAGCCGATCCGGACTCGGGTCACATTTATCATACCATATATTTGCGGAGATGCCTATGAAAAAGTTTAAGATTTTCTCCCTGTTTTTGCTTTTTGCCTTCCTCGCGCCGCTGTTTGCGCCCGTCCCCGCGGCGGCGCTCGAGCAGCCGGCCGTCCAGTCGGCGGAGCTGGTGCTCGCCGACGCCGCCACCGGCAACGTCCTGTTCTCACAGGGCGCGGACACGAAGGCCTATCCCGCCGCGGCCACGCAGATTATGACGGTCCTGCTCGCGGTCGAGGCCGTCGAAAACGGCAAGGCCGCGCTCTCGGACGCGGTCACGGTGACGGCGGACGGGCTCTCCGCCGCAACGAGCGACGACACCAAGACGGTCGCGCTCTCCGCCGGCGAGACGACGACGCTCGAAAATCTTCTTTACTGCGCCATGCTCTCCTCCTCGGCAGACGCCTGCGCCGCGATCGCGCAGCGCATCTCCGGCGGGACGCAGGCCTTTGTCGAGGCGATGAACGCGCGCGCCAAGGCCCTCGGCTGCACCGGCACGAACTTCACAAATGTCAGCGGCGCGCATAACGCGAACCACTACACCACCGCCGGGGACCTCGCCAAAATCGCCCGCGAGGCTTACAGTCACCAGCTTTTCATGCAGATCTGCGGCACGATCTCCCGCACCGTCCCCGCGACGAACGCCTCAGACGAGCGCGCGCTCACCAACTGCAACGGTCTGCTCAACCAGGACGCCCCGAAATATGGCCGCTACTTCTACCAGTACGCCTCCGGCATGAAGGCCGGCGTCACCGCCGAAGCGGGCTACTGCCTCGTCTCCTCGGCGGCGAAAAACGGCGTGAAGCTTATCTGCATCGCGCTCGGCGGCAAGGCCGTGGCCGAGGCGGGCACCGCCGCCTACACGGACTACGCCGACACGCAGACGCTCTTCACCTGGGCTTTTGACAACTTTGAATACCGCGAGGTCATTAAGATGACCGAAAATGTCAAGGACGTCGCGGTCAAAATGGGCCGCGAAGCGGACACTGTCGCCGTGCACCCCGAGGCCTCCGTCAAGGTCCTCGTGACCCGGGACGAGGACATCTCCGATTTCACGCAGAAGATCACGATCTACAGCGAGGAGGACGGCAAGCAGCCGCTGACGGCTCCGATCGAGGCGGGCGCGGTGCTCGGGGAGATCTCCGCCGAGCGCGACGGCACGGTCTACGGGACCTCGAAGCTGCTCGCTTCAAACTCTGTCGACCTCAGCTACGGTCAGTATCTCCGCGCCCGCATGGCGAAGACCCTGCTCACGCCCGGCGCTTTCCTCTTTTTCGGCGTGGTCATCTTCCTCATCGTCTGGTACTGCGCCATCGTCGCGCGCTACAGGCGCCGCGTCGCCGCCGGCGAGATCGCGCCGGAGCCATCCGTTTTTGACGAACTGCCGGAGTCGGACCCGTTCCCGGAAACCGCACAACACGAAGAAAAAAAGCACAGGTCCCCGAAGCGCCGCCGCGCGCGCGCGGTCAGGGGCGCATCGGCGAACGAGGACGTTTCTGACGAGATCCTCGACGCCGAACCGGAATCTCCGTCCGGCAGCGAGGCTGACACCGAAAAGAAGGCCGAGGAGCAGGCGGAACGCGACTATTTTGCCGAGTTTTTTGGCAATAAGATCAACAAATAATGCTGCCGCCCGGCAGCGGGATCGAACGACACGGGGCGTCCGCGCAGCGGACGCCCCGAATACAAAGGAGATTATCGTCATGGAAAACACATTCGCGTTCATCGGCGCCGGCAATATGGGCGGCGCGATCATCGAAGCCGTCTGCCGCGCGGTCGAGCCGAAAAACGTCGCGGTCTATGACCGCTGCGCCGAAAAAGTACAGGCGATCGCCGAAAAGACGGGCTGCGCCCCGGCGTCGGACGCGCTGAGCGCCGTCAGAGACGCGCGCTACATCTTTCTCTGCGTCAAGCCGCAGGTCGAAAAGCGCGCCGTCGCCGAGATCGCCCCGGCCCTCACGGGCGACAAGGTAATCGTCTCGATCGCCGCCGGCACGCCGATCGCGAGCGTCAAAGCGATGCTCTCCGAAAGCGGCG
This sequence comes from Bacillota bacterium, assembly GCA_029777215.1. GTDB lineage: Bacteria > Bacillota > Clostridia > Oscillospirales > Oscillospiraceae > UBA2658. Next base: position 4,713 of record JAKOSQ010000240.1, on the reverse strand, counting down.
TGACGCTCCCCGTCGTGCGCCTCATGCCGAACACGCCCGTCGCGGTCGGCAGGGGCCTCATCCTCATGGCAAAGGACGAAACCGTTTCGGACGCGGATGTGCAGGCCCTGTGTGCGGCCCTCGCCCCCGGCGGCATGGTCGAGCCGATTGATGAGAGCCTCATCGACGCGGCGACCCCCATTTTCAGTTGCTCCCCGGCCTACATCTACATGTTCATCGAGGCGCTGGCGGACGGCGGCGTGATGGACGGTGTCCCGCGCGACAAGGCCCAGCGCTTCGCGGCGCAGGCGGTGCTCGGTTCGGCGGCAATGGTGCTCGAAACGGGAAAACACCCGGGCGAGCTCAAGGACGCGGTCTGCTCCCCCGCCGGCTCGACGATCGTCGGCGTGGAAACACTCGAGCGCGCCGGCTTCCGCGGCGCCGTAGCCTCCGCCGTCTACAACGCCTACGTCAAGACGACACAGTTAGGAAAGTAAAAAAGTCCCCGCAGGCTCAGGCCTGCAGGGACTTTTTTTAATAGTTGTGGATGTGGAACAGCTCGTGGCCGTGGTCCTCGTGGACGTGGTAGTATTCGTCGACGAGGTTGACCTTTTTGAGCAGGTCGATGTTTTCGAGCAGCTTCTCTGTCGGCAGGTCGGCGGCAATGTGATGCGTCTCGTCGAACAAGATCGCGCGGTGGGAGATTTCCTGCACGAGCTCAAGGTTGTGCGTCGAGGTGATGACGGTCTTGCCGGCGCGGTTGAGCTCTATGATGAAGGCCGCGAGCCAGCGCTCCGTGCGCGGGTCGAGGCCGTTCATGGGCTCGTCCAGGATCAGCACATCGGGGTTCAACGCCAGCGTCGCCGCGATGGCGACCTTTTTCTTTTCGCCGCCGGAGAGGTGGTAGGGCTGGCGGGACTTGAAGCTCTCAAGATGCAGCAGCGCGAGGCAGTCGTCCACCCGCTTTTCAACGGTCTCCTCGTCCATACCCATCTGACGCGGGCCGAAGGCGATCTCATCGTAGACGTTCGAGCAGAAGAGCTGGGCCTCCGAGTCCTGAAAGACAAAGCCGAGTCGCTGGTGGAAGTGCTTGGAGAATTTGACGTCCTTGAGCTTTTTCTGCGTGATCTCCTCGCCGTCGAAGAGATAGCTGCCGGACGAGGCGAAGATGAGGCCGTTTATGAGCTTTAAGAGCGTCGACTTGCCGCTGCCGTTCGGGCCGAGCAGGCAGACCGACTCCCCTTTTTCAATTTTAAAATCAATGCCGTCGAGCGCGGTGCTGCCCTCGTAGGCGTAGCTGACGTTTTGTAATTCGATCATGTGCTTTCCCTCACGCTAAATTCTGAAAATAGACGAACATCCAGATAAAGCCGGCGTTGAGCGCGCAGTACACGCCGTCGTACACCGAGAATTTGAACTTGTCCGTCACATGGTATTCGCCCGTAAAGCCGCGGCACTCCATGGCGCTGTACATCTCCTCGGACATGGCGCGCGACTTTAAAAAGAGCGTGCCGCCGACGCCGCCGATGGAGCCGTATTTCGACTTGTTGTGACCGACGGAGCGCAGCTTTAGCGCATAGAGCATCTGCAGCGCAAACTCGCCGAGCATGACGATGTACTTGATCGTGATGTCGAAAACAAAGATGAACATGTCCGGGAAGTGGAAGCGCTTGAGGCTCGCGATGATGTGGTCCCAGCGCGTTGAGTAGGACAAAATGTTCACTGCCGTGATGCTCGCGAAGACCTTTACCGGAATCATCGTGATGCTGTAGCTGTTGCCGTGCAGCGCGGAGGGCAGCAGGATGATGTAGGTGAACACCGTCGCGATGAGCGCCCCCCGAAGGCACTTGCGGATGTCCGGCGCGGGCAGGGCCGCAAGGACGAGGACGATGTAGGTGAGCATGATGTAGACGAAGGTGAACTCCCGCGTGGACGAAACGAGGACGATGTATAAAATCGTGAACGCGAGCTTGAAAACGGGCGAGACCCAGAGCCGGTCGTGCTCGCGTCCGCTCTGCTGTTTGATTTTTGAAATGAGGCCGATGAAGGACAGAATGCTCTTGTCGATGAAGCGGTCCTTGTCGGTCGGCGGGTCATAGACCTCCGCCGCCGTCAGCCATTCGGGCATAGCTTCCATGAAAAAGAACTCCTTTGCGAAAAAAGGATATAACATCCGTGCAAAACACAGATATTATATCCTCGTTCGCTCTTGATGTAAACAATTTATTTCGCCTGTGCAGGAACGCCGACGTCGTCCTTCTTTACGTTGCCGATGAGCTTGAAGACGATCACGAGGATCGCAACACCCAGCACGGCGGAGACGATGTAGCCCATGACTTCGGGCATCCCGCTCACGGAATAATCCGGGATCAAAATTTTGAGACCCATCTCGTTTTTCATGCCGCCGGGGGTGTACCCGGTCATGCCGGCGAGCTCGTCCGCGCCCCATTCGCCCCATGCGGTGCCGGAAGCCAGCAAGCCGATCGGCGACAGGCAGATCAGCGCCAGCACGAGGCCCCAGATGCTCTTCGTCTTCTTTGCGGGGGCCTCCTCGATCATGTCGGGCGAAACCTTCTTCACAAAGTTGACGATCAGCAGGGTGAACAACACCTCCACCGGGCCAGCGACCGCGAGGTGCGGGATGACCATGGCCGGGATGGACACGCCGAGGCCATAGGGACAGTAGAGCGCCTGACCCGCAGCATCCGTGAAGAGCAGCGGCTGGATGCCGAATTCGACCGCCGCGCACAGGGACGCGACGACGATGCCGAAGTAGGAGCCGAGAATGGTCGCGGCCGTCTCGCCGCCCTTGGAGGCGAAGCGCTCCTTCACGAATTTATAGACATAGAAGCCCACGAACGGGAGCACGAAGGCCATGTTGAAGCAGTTGGCCCCGAAGGACAAAATGCCGCCGTCGCCAAAGAGCAGAGCCTGTACCATCAGCGCGACGGAAACTGAGATGCAGGCGGCACTTGGACCCATGAGTATCGCGATGAGCGTGCCTCCAACGGCGTGTCCCGTGGTGCCGCCGGGCAGCGGAACGTTAAACATCATCATGAGGAAGGAGAGCGCCGCGAAGATGCCGAGCTGAGGCATTTTCGTTTTGGTGACCTCTTTTTTTACTTTTTTGATCGCCACGGCCCAGACCGGAACCATGACCGCCGCCATCACCGCGCAGGTGGACGGGCTGAGGTAGTTGTCGGGAATGTGCAAAATCGTTCATCCTCTCTTGTAACGTACGGCTTCGCCGCCGCTTTTCCTGCCTTTATCCTACCAAAGCCGCCAGTCTCCCGCAAGCCCCCCGGGGGGTCATTTTTTTCGATCAAAAGCAAAAAGGGACGCCCCGCTGAAAACAGCGGTGCGTCCCTTCGCAGCTCTTTTTGATTAAAGGTAAACTACGGTAAATGTTGCTTCCGCGACAACGCGGTTCTGATCGTCGGTCACCTTCGATTCGACGACGGAGACCTTTCTTCCGAGCTTGATCGGCTCCGCGCGGCAGATCAGGTATTCGCCGACCGCGGGGCGGAAGTAGTTGATGTTGCCCTGCTGCGTAACAGGGCGGTTGTCCTCCGACATGACGGAGTAGCCGGCGGCGAGGTCGCACAGCGAGTAGATGATGCCGCCGTGGGCGAAGCCCTGCGAATTCATGGTTTCCGGCGTGAGCTCGACCCTGCACTCCGCAAAATTGTCGCGCAGCTCCGTGAGCTTCATGCCGTTGTGGTAGTTGTAATCCTCAACCGTGTTGAGGTAGTCGATCATACTCTCGTAGCGCTCTTCCTTGGTCATCTGCTGCGCGGGAATGGTCGAGACTGCTACATCAAGACTGCTCATTGTATCAATCCCTCCAAGCTTCTGGGGCCGCGGCGAATGCCTCCGCCCATAAAATACATAAATATGCGCTGACAGGCAGGAAACACTCCCGCCCACCGAAGCGAACGGGAGTATTTTAGCATAAACGCAAATGATTTTAAAGATTATTTCAGATTTTAGGCTTTATCCACAACAATTCATGGCTTATCCACAACGATTTTGTCGTTTTCAAGCGTTGCCCGGGCGGTGTCGCCGTCCTTGAGCGTGCCGTCGAGCATCTTTTCGGCGACCTGATCCTCGAGGGCGCTCTGAATCTTGCGGCGTAAGGGACGTGCGCCGTAGACCGGATCGAAGCCCTCCTCGGCGAGCTTGTCGAGCGCCTCATCCATGACGGTGAGGCCGATGCCGAGGCCCTTGAGCCGTTCGGCGACGGTCGCGATCATGTGACTTGCGATTTGACGGATGTCCTCACGCGTGAGCTGGCTGAAGACGATGATGTCATCGATACGGTTCAAAAATTCGGGCCTAAAGGTGTTTTTAAGGTCCTTCATCACGAGCTCACGGATCTCCTCGACGGACTTGACGCCGTTGCCCTCGTCCGCGCCCGCGAAGCCGAGCTTCTTCTGCCGGTCGGTAATGTTGCGCGCGCCGATGTTGGAGGTCATGACGATGATCGTGTTTTTAAAGTCGACCTTGCGGCCCTGCGAGTCGGTCAGCACGCCGTCGTCCATAATTTGGAGCATGACGTTGAAAACGTCCTCGTGCGCCTTTTCGATCTCGTCGAACAAAATGACGGAATACGGCTTTCTGCGGACCTTTTCGGTGAGCTGGCCGCCCTCGTCGTAGCCAACGTAGCCCGGAGGCGAGCCGATGAGCTTCGAGACGGTGTGCTTTTCCATATATTCGGACATGTCGATGCGGATC
>JAKOSQ010000239.1 GCA_029777215.1 Bacillota bacterium | reverse complement strand
GCTGCTCGAGGTAGAGGGCTTCGGCGCGCGCGCCGAAGTTGGCCTTGGAAAAAGCGGCGGCGGAGTTCTGCGCGGCCTGCGACATCCGCGCGCGGAGCGCGCTGTCCGTCACGAGAGCTTCTATCTTTTCGCGGAACTCGGCCTCGTCATGGTACTGCCAGCCATTGACGCCGTTTTCAATCACGCCGTCGAGCACGTCGTCCGCGCGGCAGAGCGCGGGCAGACCGGCGGCGAGGGCTTCATTGTAGGTGAGCCCCTGCGCCTCGCTCGTCGAGGCGTTGACGAAGACGTCCCCGAGGTGGTAATAGGTGCCGACCTTGTCGTGCGGAACCATGCCGGTGAAGATCGCCCGGTCGCCCAGCTCAAGCTTTTTCGCGAGCGTTTCGAGCGCGGCGCGGTTCGGTCCGTCGCCAACGAGCAGGAGCGTGAGCGGCAGGTCGCGGCAGTCGGCCATGTAGCATAGCAGTTCTTCGGCATTTTTTTCCGCCGCAAGACGGCCGATGGCCGCGAGCACGATGCGGTCGTCCGCGATACCGTAGCTCCGGCGCAGCTCGCTTCGCTGTTCGGGCGCGACAGACGCGGAGAACAGGGACAGATCGAGTCCCGTCGGGATGACGGCGATTGGGCACTTGACGCCGTAGCCGTCCAGAAGCGCACGGATCTTTTCGGTCGGCGCGACGTAGCAGTCGATCTGGGTGCCGATCCAGTAGGCAAAGGCGGCCATTGTGCGGCGGCCGAGGCGTTCACTCGGGGAGAAATAGTGGGTGTAGTCCTCATAGACCGTGTGGTAGGTGTGAACCAAAGGCGCGCCGGAGAGCTCGGCAATCTTCCGCGCGAGGAAGAAGGTGCAGAACTCGCACTGGCTGTGGACGATGTCCGGCTGCCAGTCGATGAGGTCCTGCAGCAGCGCGCGGGCGGGCGCGAGCCGGATGCGGGCGTTGGGGTAAATTTTGCTTGCGTTGAACGAGCCGATATGGGTCACGCCGTCCCTGCAGTAGGAGCGGGGCGAATTTGAGAGCGTCAGCACGCGGACCTCGTGTCCGCGTTCCTCCAGCGAGTGTTTGAGATTAAGGATGGAGACGACGACGCCGTTGAGCGTCGGTGCGTACCAGTCCGAGGTGATCAGTATCTTCATGCTTTCCTCCTCCGGGGAGCGCAGCTTCCCGTTTCTCATCTGCCGGCGCGGGGCGCGGCATCCTCATGAATTTCATTATAGTATGTCCGGACTGGAAAATAAAGAGCCGTGAGGAGTTAAATTTTCTTAAACTGGAGCAGTTTTCAGAAAAAAAGGGGGAAAAGCACCGCGTTTTCGAGCTGTTTTGACAAAAAAAGAATTCGTCGCCGCCCTTTGTAATCCGGGAGCGGAAGGTGTATAATAAAATGAAAGTTAAATGAAAGTTAATGGAGCGTATAAGGAGGTCATATTCAGTGTATGAAATATCAACAGGCGACGCGGGCCGCTTCGAGGGAGAAAAGGCCGCGCGGCGCGTTTACAGAGACGGCACCTATGTGTTCACATTTGAACACGCTTTTTTTATCTATTACTGCCACCGTGCAACGGGCGCGGACACCCATCACCGTGCAGCGGGCACGGACACCCATGTCTATGATTACATCGCGGTGGACGCGACGACCGGCTGCGGCTCGCACGTCTGCTACCGCGACGAGCGCGTCCCCGCATCATCCTACGACGTGCTCGTTCCCGATATCCTCGCCGCTGTCAAATACACCGGCGACAAAAGAGCCGTCTCATAAAGAACGAACCGGCCGGGCAGCTGCCCGACCGGTTCGTTCTTTTCTGTTTATTCCGCTGTCCGCCGGCGCTTGCCGACGACGAGGCCCAGCGCGAGGAAAGCAGCGCCGAAACAGGCCACGATGCCCAACGCGCCGTAATACGGCGTGAGGTCCGCACTTTTCAGGTCGTTTGCGCTCGTGACAAGGTTCGTGGCCTTCACATACCAGTAGGTTGGTGTGAAGCGCGAGACCGCCAGCACGCCCGCGCCCAGAAAGCGCTGCGGCACGAACACACCCCCAAGAAAGCTCGGCCCGAGTGCGCAGACGTTCGCCATCGCGCCGACCGCCTCGCGGGAGCTCGTGAGGTTCCCGATGAGGAAGGCGAGGGCCGTGACCGTCAGCATGAAGACGAAAGCATTGAGCGCGAGGAAGGCTGTTGCCGGCGTGAAAAATTCGCCGCGGTCGAAGATCGCCCCGCCCAGCACCATGACGGCCCAGACGCCGATGGAAAATGCCGTGATCGCGAGCAAAAACTGCGCGTTGTAGCTGCGCTGCGTCATCGGCGAGCAGAAGGTCCGCCGCCGGAGGTCCCGATTGTTGAAGACCTGCAGGATCACCGCGATGACCGAAATGAGCACGGCTGTGAGAATGTAGGAGAGAAAATTGAAGTAGTAGGCGAGATAGGGCTGTTGATCCGCACTCGTTTTGTCCTTCTGCGTGAGCGTGACGGCGGCGGTGTTTTGCATGTCCGCCGCAATGCGCTGCACGAGTTGCGCCTGGTCCGTGACCGCGCCGGTCTTCACATAGAGGTCTGCGGTCTGCAGCCAGCGCGAGAGCTTTGCTTCGACATAGGCCCCGGCGATGCTGCCGGAGACGCTCGTTTTTTCAAGCTTCGGGTCCTCGCCCGCGAGAAACGCCGCCGTGAAGCCCTTCGGCACGCGGAGAATATAGCTGACGTCGCGGAAGTAGAGCGCGTCGGCGCGCGCTGCGTCCGTGTCCTTGACGTCGACAAAGTTGACGTTTTCCGCGAGCGCCGCGCGGAGGCCCTCGACGAGCGGGGTGTCCTCCTCAGCAAAGAAGGCGATGTCCGTTTTTTCAGCCGCATAGCCTGTCGCCTGACCGCTGTTGTAAAACGCGGCGGCGGTTATGAGGGCCATCATTAGAAACATGGCGAGATAGAGAATGAGAACAAAGCGGTTTTTCCACATGACCTTGCCGCAGAGCTTAAATACTTGCATATTTCCGCCTCCTAATGGTGAGATAGGTGACAACGCAGAACACGGCGACAAAGGCGCAGACGGCGGCCATGTTCAGCGCGTAGCGGTGCAGAGAATCGTAATAATAGAGGCAGTAGAAGCTGTCCGACAGGAGATTGACGGGGTTGAGCCAGGCGAGGACGGGGATGCGGTTTTGCACCAGCGTTTTGATGCTTTGGACCATCATGCCGGAAAGGATGCAGCCCGTCATTGTGAAGCCGAGCAGGACGCCGGTCTTGAGGTTTTCCCCGCCCTTCACGACAGCGCCGAGAAAGGCCCCGGTGGAGAGCCCGAGCAGACTGCCGACAAGGGAGGTCAAGACGACCAGTCCCGTCCGCGCGCCGAAGTCGATGCCCAGCGCGAAGCGCAGAAACGCGAGCAGAAGGAGAATTTCCGAGGCGCTAAGTACGAAGGAGGCCGTCATGCTCGCAAAAAACGCCCGGCTTTTTTTGACCGGCGCGACGTTCACGCGCGCGGCGCGCGGCGAGAGGTCGGCCTGGATGTCCGTCACCTCGCGCACGCCCCAGAAGCCCGTGTAGAGACAGGACATCGCGATGAGCGCGTAGAAATAGGCCAGCGAGCTGTCCGCCGCGGCGCGCGAGACCGGGACGTCGCGGAGGCGGTCGGCCTGAGCGGCCTGAGCGGCCTGCGCAAGCTTTGGCGCGGCGGCGGGGTCGGCCGTGAGAATGTCCCTG
>JAKOSQ010000238.1 GCA_029777215.1 Bacillota bacterium | reverse complement strand
GGTTTTGTGCCCCTGCATCGGCGTGTTTCTGGTGCTCCGCCGATATTCGATGATCGGCGACACGCTCGCGCACTCCTCGCTCGCGGGCGTCACGATCGGTCTGCTCTGCGGACGGAACCCCGTGCTCGGGGCCTTCGTGTTCACGTCGATCTGCGGCGCGCTGATCGAATTTCTGCGCCGCTACTTCGCAAAGTACACGGACCTCATTTTGTCCATCGTCCTCGCGCTGAGCGTCGGCACCGCCATCACGATCATCAGCTCCGGCAGGCTTGACGTGAACGCCGACTCGTTTCTCTTTGGCAGCGTCCTCACCGTCTCGCGATTTGACATGCTCATGGTCATCATCCTCAGCGTCATTTCGGTGCTCACGCTGATCCTCCTCTATGACGAGCTCATCTACATCGCCTATGACGAGGAGGCCGCGCGCGTCGCGGGCGTGAAGGTCCAGCTCATCAACTATGTTTTCTCAATCCTGGTCGCCTCGGCAATCTCCGTTTCCATCCGCATCGTCGGGGTGCTCGTCATCTCCTCGATGATCGCGCTGCCGGTCGCGACGGCGCTGCAGCTCGAGCAGGGCTTCAAGCGGACGCTGGTCTGGTCGATTGTTTTCAGCGTCATCGACATCATGTCGGGCCTCGTGTTTTCCTACTACCTTAACGTAGCCCCCGGCGGCTTCACGGCGCTGACCTCAGTGGCCGTGCTGGTGCTGGTGCTGCTCGGCAAAAAGCTCTTTTCCTCCGCGAGAGCAGCGGCGGCGGAGCAGTAAAGCGAATAATAAAACGGCGGCGGCACACGGATGTGTGCCGCCGCTTTTGTGTGTGCGCGGTCGATTAAAAAGGAGTATGTGATAAAAATCAGTTTTCGGGGATGCTCTCGAGCATGGCGGCGAGCTCATAGAACTTGCCCTGAAGCAGGGACTTGTTCTGGGACTGCCCGACCATATTGAGGTGGTCTGTGTGCGTGATCTCCTCGATGTAGTTCCATACGCCGGTCTGCGTGCCGTTCTTGAAGACCATCGTGCCGTCGCTCGCGGTGCCGTAGCTCTTGTTGACCGCGTCCGGCTTGGTTTTAAACACCGCGTCCGGATAAATCGCGGAGTGGACGGAGACGATGCCGTCGTTTTTCCACCAGTCGGGTGTAACGTTGATGTGACCGTAGGCGTAGTTCACAAAGCAGCCCATGTAGTCCGAGGACTTCCACATCATCGGGTTCATGTTGGGATAGTGCTTCTGGTAATGCGGGAAGAAGGGGGAGGCGTAGGTGTCCGAGCAGGCGATCGAGAAATAGTAGATGTCGCTCTGCGCCTTGGCATAGTCATTCAAAACGGCGGAGCCGTCCGTGTCGAGGTCGTAGATGCTCAGATCGGTGACGTGCTGCGTCCAGATGGAGCTCGACATCACGCGGTTGAGATAGTCATTGTAGCTCTCGCCGGTACGGCGCTCAAGACCCCACTGGTCGAGCTTGAAGTCGAGGCCGAGGTTCTGGTCGTTGAGGTTCGCGCCGGTCGAGGCGGCAAGCGCGCCGACGAACTGGTGGACCAGCGGCTCAATCTTTTCTTCCTTGGCGTCGTACTGGCTGCCGTCGTGCGGCGTGCAGAGCGTGGTGACGCTCTCGATCCAGTGGCGGGATTTGCCGGTGAAAAGGGGAGAGATGCTGCCGTCCGTGGTCGCGGCGATCTCGTTGGCGTCGCCTTTTTCAAGCAGCTGCGCGAGCATGCGGATCGTCTCGCCGCCCATACTGTGGCCCACGAGGTGGACCTTCAGCTTGCTGTCCGGATTATTGAGCTCCGGCAAAACGCCGGGGAAGGTACGACCGTAGCGGTCGTGGCCGTTTTTGGCGGCGTGCGCCGCGCCGTAGTCCACCGTGCCGCCGACGAGATAGGCATAGAGCTCGCAGGCGCGGTCCCAGTTCGACGCGACCGGGCCGATTGTCGGGGTATAGACCTGATAGCCGGCGTTGCCCAGCATTTCACGCAGCGAGTCTGTGCCACCCCAGTAGTTGAGGTGCGCGACCTCGGTGTTGCCCCAGCCGAAAAGGCCGTGGACCAGGACGATGGGGTACTTGTTGCCTCCGTTTTTGTCGAGCTCGCCCTGCAACTCAGCTACGGCGTCGCCCGGCTGGGCCTCGGCGGAAGGCTGGACCTGTGTTTCTTCGGTTCCCTGTGTGTCCCCGCTGACAGCGGGCGCCGCGGTCTGTGTGTCCCCGCTGGCAGCGGGCGCCGTTTGCTCACTGAGCTGCGGGGCGGCGGTTTCCGTCCCGGCGGGCGCGGCACTGAGTTCTTCCGCGCCGGCAAAGGTTGGCAGACACAGCAGCATGGACAGCGCAAGGACCAGAGAAACGAACTTTTTGGATCTCCCGTTTTTCATTTTCCTGATGACCCTCCATTTCTTTTGGCCGCACCGGCGTCCGGGCGGTCACTTTTTCCGGGGATAAATATAGCGCGCTAAGTATACGCGGTCAATGCACACTTTCACAAAAATGATCCCTTTTCGCACATTTGGGTGCGAACGCCTAAATTTGCAGACCGCGCCCGGGCGGCCGCCTTTCTTGACAGAGCCGGGGCCGGCGGCTATAATAGAAAACGGCAGCGGCGGCCCGAACGCCGGGCTGCCATTCCCGTTTTCGGGAAACTTAGAAAAATGCGAAAGGCGGTATGACCTTTATGGATAACGACAAAAAGCCGCAGTTTACGAAGGAATTTCTCTCTCCGAGCCTCTTTCGGATCGACAGCCTCGTCACGCAGGGCAAGCTGACGGCGGCGGACTTTCCGCTCAAGACCTACAAGCTCCGGGCAAACTACCTGGACATGCATGCGGAGGCGATCGTCGTGATCGCGGATTCGTGGTTCCTCTCGGACCGCACGAACGCGGAGCTCGTGATGCAGCGCTACGACCGCTCGCTCGGCGCGCTGGGCGACATGATCAACTGCATGACCCTCGCGGCGGACCTTTTCCGCCGCCCGCCGGAGACGCGGGAGCAGGCGAAAAAGCTCATGTTCATCTCCTCAGTGCAGGGAATCAACCTCATCGCCCCGCCGGACAACGACTTTTTCACCAAGCGCAGCTCGCAGGCGGTCAACGACGTCACGACCTTCCTCGCCGGGCAGGAGAAGCCCTCGCTCGTCGCAGTGTCGACGGGCGTCTATTCGACCGACGGCGGCCACACCTGGGACAACGACTTCACAAAGCACACCGGCAGGACCGCCAAGTGCATGATCCTCAACACCGG
>JAKOSQ010000026.1 GCA_029777215.1 Bacillota bacterium | reverse complement strand
GCCAATGATAAACTGCCAGCGTGTCCCCTCCTGCGCGCGTCTCTGCGCCGCCGTGCCCCGGCGGACGGTGTCGCTCGCGCGCGGCGAGCGCTCGCTGCGCATTTCGTTGCGCATGCCGCAGTTGGGACATTCGGTTCGGAACGCAGCGTACTCCGTGCCGCAGTTGGGACAGACCGTTGTTTTCGCAACTCCCATTTTTTGCACACCCTTTCTCAGTAAAAAGGCACTTTTAATTTCTTCTGATGATACTACTTTCCGCAAATCCCGTCAAGCAGTTTGCGGTTTCGACCGTCTCCGTCACTTTTTGCGGAACAGAAGCATAAAATTGCTTGCATAAATAGTGAACAAATGCTATAATACATCTTTGTGAAAAAATATAAAATTTTTGACGTTTCAGGACGTTGCAGAAAAGTGGAGATACAGTGAAAAAGATCAGAAATGTAGCAATCATTGCCCACGTCGACCACGGCAAGACGACCCTCGTCGACGCCATGCTCAAGCAGAGCGGCACCTTCCGCGAAAACCAGGCCGTACAGGAGCGCGTGATGGACTCCGGCGACCTCGAACGCGAGCGCGGCATCACCATTCTCGCGAAGAACACCTCCATCCATTATAACGACTACAAAATCAACATCGTCGACACCCCGGGCCACGCCGACTTCGGCGGCGAGGTCGAGCGTATCCTCAAGATGGTCAACGGCGTCATTTTGCTCGTCGACGCAGCGGAGGGCCCGATGCCCCAAACCCGCTTCGTGCTGCAGAAGGCGCTTGAGCTCGGCCACCGGGTCATCGTTGTCGTCAACAAGATCGACCGCCCCGACCAGCGCATCTACGAGGTCATTGACGAAGTTCTCGAGCTTCTCATGGACCTCGACGCGACGGACGAGCAGCTCGACTCTCCGATGCTCTTTGCCTGCGCGCGCGAGGGCATCTGCTCGCTGACGCCGGACAGCAAGGGCACCGACTTGAAGCCCCTCTTCGACACGATCATCGACTATATCCCCGCCCCGGAAATGGACGAGGAATCCCCGTTCCAGATGCTCGTCTCCTCGCTCGATTATAACGAATACGTCGGCCGCATCGCGGTCGGCCGCATCGAGCGCGGCAAGATCGCCCAGAACCAGGAGATTGCGATTTGCAACTACCACGAGGACAAGGGCGTTAAAAAGGCCAAGGTCGTCTCCCTCTACGAATTCGAGGGCCTCGAAAAGGTCCCGGTCGAGTCCGCGACCGCCGGCAGCATCATCGCGCTCTCCGGCATCCCGGACATCACAATCGGCGATACGATCTGCACACCCCAGAAGGTCGAGCCGCTGCACTTTGTGAAGATCGACGCGCCGACGATGGAGATGACTTTCTCCGTCAACGACAGCCCGTTCGCGGGCCGCGAGGGCCAGTTCGTCACCTCCCGCCAAATCCGCGACCGTCTCATGCGCGAAACACTCAAGGACGTCTCCCTGCGCGTGGCTGAGGTCGGCAACACCGACAGCTTCAACGTCGCCGGCCGCGGCGAGATGCATCTTTCGATCCTCATCGAGACGATGCGCCGCGAAGGTTACGAATTCCAGGTCTCGCCCCCGCGTGTGCTCACAAAGGAGGTCAATGGCGTCCTCTGCGAGCCGATGGAGCGCGTCGTCGTCGACGTGCCGGAAAATTCCGTCGGCGCCGTCATGGAAAAGCTCTCGTCCCGCAAGGGCGAGTTCATCCAGATGAACCCCGTCGGCAACCGCACAAAGCTTGAATTCCTCGTGCCGTCCCGCGGTCTCTTCGGCTATCGCAACGAATTTCTCACCGACACCCGCGGCGAGGGCATCCTCGCCTCCGTCTTTGACAGCTACGCCCCGATGAAGGGCGAGGTCTCCCGCCGGAACACCGGCTCCCTCGTCGCCTTCGAGACGGGCGAGTCCATCGGCTACGGTCTGTTCAACGCACAGGACCGCGGCGCGCTGTTCATCGGCCCGGGCGTCCCGGTTTACGCCGGCATGGTCGTCGGCTCCTGCCCGAAGAACGAGGACATCTCCGTCAACATCTGCAAGAAAAAGCAGCTGACGAACATGCGCGCCGCCGGCAGCGACGACGCCCTGCGCCTCATTACGCCGCGCCAGATGAGCCTTGAGCAGTGCATGGAATTCCTCGCGGACGACGAGCTGCTCGAAGTCACGCCGAAGTCCCTGCGCATCCGCAAACGCATCCTCGACCACTCCATGCGCATGAAGGCCGTCATGAAGGACCGCCGTACGGACTGATTTTCCGGTTTTTGCTTTACAAAAGCCGAAAACCGTGGTAGACTAATTTTGTTCATTATTGAGCTTTGTTTATCAGGGCTCCCGCAAAGTCCCTGGACTTTGTGGGAAAAGGAAAAATAAATCCGTTTGCGCAGTTTTCCGCTTGCGGGAAACGGAGCAATAAGGTTTTATTTTGACGTTGACCCCTTTGCTTCGTTTGGGGACTCAGCCGAGAAACGGCTTCCTTTCGACCCCTTACGCAGCCTGCGGGCATCGTATATAAAGAAAGGAGATCATTCAACATGATCACAAAAGACCAGAAGACCGTCGTCATCGAAAACAACCGCCTCCACGACACCGACACCGGCTCGCCGGAGGTCCAGATCGCCATTCTCACCGAGCGCATCAATCAGCTCACCGAGCACCTCAAGGTCCACAAGAAGGACAACCACAGCCGTCAAGGCCTCTACAAGATGATCGGCCAGCGCCGCCGCCTCCTCGACTACCTTGCGAAGACGGACATTGAGCGTTATCGTGCCTGCATCCTGAAGCTCGGCATCAGAAAGTAAGACTTTGCGCAGGGCTGCTCCGCCTTTCGGCGGAACAGCCCCGCTTCGCAAGTAAAACCCTTTTTTCTGGCCATAATAAACCCGTAAACACAGCGGAGCGGGCACCTTTAGCAGTTGAAAATGCGCTCATTGTTGCGAATGAACCTGTTTTCAAATGTTAAAGGCAGCGCCCCGCCTGGGACGAAATCCCGAAAGGAGCATTTGCATGATCATTACCAAAAGAGAATTCCCGAACTTCCACCACTACGAAACCGAACTCGCCGGCCGCAAGCTCGTCTTTGAGACGGGCAAGCTCGCGGAGCTCGCCAACGCCGCCGTCCTCACGAAGTACGGCGACACTACCGTCCTCGTGACGGTCACTGCCTCGGCACGTCCGCGCGACGGCGTCGATTTCTTCCCTCTCTCCGTCGACTTTGAGGAAAAGCTCTACGCGGTCGGCCGCATTCCCGGCAGCTATATGCGCCGCGAATCCCGTCCGTCGCTGCCGGCCGTTCTCGCCTCCCGCATGATCGACCGCCCGATGCGTCCCCTGTTCCCGTATGACCTCCGCAACGACGTCGTCATCTCCTGCACCGTCCTCTCCGTCGACCGCGACTGCTCCCCGGAGATCACCGCCCTCATGGGCGCGGGCGCTGCCGTCGCCATTTCGGACGTCCCCTTCAACGGCCCGATTGCCGGCATCTCCGTCGGCTGGGACGGCGAGAAGTACCTCTACAACCCGACCAAGGAAGAGCGCGAGCGCAGCAAGATGAACGTCACCGTCGCCGCGACCCACGAAAAGGTCGTCATGATCGAAGCCGGCGGTCAGGAGATCCCCGAGGACGTCATGTACAACGGCATCTGCGGCGCGCACGAGCAGGTCCAGACCGTTCTGAACCTCATCGACCAGATGGTCAGCGAGATCGGCAAGCCGAAGTTCAGCTATGAGCACGCGGACTTCAACCAGGAGCTTTTCGACAAGATCGTTGAGAGCACCATGGACGAAGCCAAGGCCGCCATGGACACGGACGACAAGAACGTCCGCGAGGAGCGCTGGAACAAGCTCATCGACCGCTGGCACGAAATGTACCTCGAAGACTACCCCGACATGGACAAGTACCTCGAGGAGTTTACCTATAAATTCCAGAAAAAGATCGTCAAGCAGTGGCTGCTCGAAGGACACCGCGTTGACGGCCGCGCCATGAACCAGATCCGCCCGCTCGGCGCGGAAGTCGGCGTTCTGCCGAAGGTCCACGGCTCCGCCCTCTTCTCCCGCGGCCAGACGCAGGTTCTCTCCGTTGCGACCCTCGCGACGCTCGAAAGCGAGCAAAACCTCGACACCATCTGGGAAG
>JAKOSQ010000237.1 GCA_029777215.1 Bacillota bacterium | reverse complement strand
TGTGGCACCAGCGGTCGAGCCGGCGCTCCGTCAGATACGGCAGCGCCGCGTCCCACTGTTTCGCGAGCGCGGTCGCAAAGTACCACGCGATCATCATGTTAATGTAGTATTCCTCCGAGCGCAGCGCCGCGACGCGTGCGGGAGCCTCGGGCCGGAAGTCCGCGTCGAGAAAGTGGTTCATCAGCATCTCGATACCGAAGCGCACCGTGTAAGTCTCATCCGACGCGAGCCATTCGGGAATCTTGTCCCAGAGCGCCGCCCGCTGCTTTTTGAACGCCCTCGGCGAGAGGCCGTCGCAGGTCGCCCAGTTGTCGACAAAGGGCAAAAACGCGTCCACCGCCGCGACGGTCTCGCCGTAGTCCGGGAGCGCCGAGACGAGGAAGCTGTGGAGGTTGTTTTCGTCGTAGTACGCGTGCGGCAGCGCGCGCAAAAATGCCGCCGCGGCGTCCGTTCCGCTCAGCTCCTTTGCGAGTCCGCGCAGCGCCGGCGTGCGCACGCCGATGACCCCCTCCTTCGAGATCGTCGGCGTCAGTTTGCACTGAAAATCCCGGTACGCCGGGTCAGCCAGCGCGAAAAGCCGCCGCTGAATGTCCGTTTCCGCCGCCATATCTTTTCCTCCCGCCTGTTTTTGTCCATTATACCCGCCCCCGCGCCACGCGGCAAGGGTTGGCGGAAAAAATGTCGAAACCTGTCCATCGCCCCTTGACAAAAGCGGCAAATGCTTCTATACTCTGTACTATGTTTATTAATACAGTTAAAACAGGAGGCGGTCACATGACAAGCTTGCGTTCCGGCAGGCACAGCGCACGGCGCGCGGCGCCGCGGCGAAGGTCCGGGCACGGCGCGGGACACGCCGTTTTGCTCGTGCTGCTCGCGGCGGCGGCGTTCGTGCTGCTGCGGGCTGCCGGCCTTTTCTCAATGACTGGTGTCCCGAAGGAAAACATCGAAGCGGACTTCGGCATCGAGCTGACGGCGCTCACGTCCATGGAGCGCTACGGTCAGGGCGGCGGCGACGCGGACCCGGCGGACGCCGAGGCTCTGCGCGCGCTGGCAAAAAAGCGTCCCCGCGACGCGGACAGGCTCAACTTCATTGCCGATAATATCGGCGACTTTTCCAACAACGGCGTCAAAAATGTCCTCAAGTCGCCGGAGGTGAGCGACTTTGTCCTCCGCGCGGCCTACGGTCCCCGCGAAAACAGGCCGGGCGGCGCGGTCCGCGTCCACAAGGGCTCGATCCCGTATTTTGTGCAATACGACAGCCGCTGGGCCTTCGCGCAGTATGGCAGTTCCTACATGGGCTACACGGCCTGCGGCCCGACTTGCCTTGCGATGTGCGCCGCCGGGCTCACGGGAAACGCGGACTACACGCCCGAGTACGTCGCAAATTTTGCCGAAAGGAGCGGCTACTACGTCGACGGCACAGGGACCTCGTGGTCGCTCTTTACGGACGGCGCGGCGCAGCTCGGTCTGCGCGGCGAGGCCGTTTCCACGAGCGAGCGCGAGATGAAAAAGTCCCTGAAGCAAGGCGCGCTGATTGCCTCGATGTCGGCGGGCGACTTCACAAATGCGGGCCACTTCATCGTCATTGTCAAAAGCGGCCTCGGCGGCTTTACGGTGTACGACCCGAGCAGCACGGAGCGCAGCGGCCGTCTCTGGAGCTACCGCCGCCTCGCCCCGCAGATCGCCCAGCTCTGGGCCATAGACGCAAACTGAAAAAGGCAGACCGCACGGACCGTTTTTGATTTGCGACAAAAAAGTTTTGCAAACCGTCCCAATATGTTATAATGAGATCAATAGTATCGCTACTGATCTCATGCGGACGGGAGGCGCTCTTACGGAGCTTTACGATGAGGAACAATCGGCGGTCGAGGCGCTCTATGGTGAGCTGTTCTGGCCGCTTTTCGTCTATGCGCGCGCCGCGCTCAAAAGCGACGAGGCCGCGCTCGAGGCGGTGCAGGAGACCTTCCGCTTTGCCAGTGCCAAGCCCGCCGCGCTGCTCACGAGCACGGACCCGCACATTTGGCTGCTGCTGACGCTCAAATACATCCTGCAAAACCGCGGGCGCAACCGCGCCGAACTCTCGCGCCTGCTGCTGGCCGATTTCGGCTACACGGCGGACCCGGAGGCGCGGTCCGTGAGCGCGCTTGTCCCCGCGCGCGAATTTCTCGGCGACGAGGATCTCACGCTGCCCTCCCGCTTCGTCAACGAGGACCGCAGCTTCCGCGAGGCGGCGGCGGACACGGGCGTCTCCGTTTCGGAGTGCCAACTCCGCTTCCGGCGCGCCAGACGCCGCCTGCTCTCGCGGACCAACCCCGAAAAATATCTGCGATAGCCCCCGCAAGACACGAAAGGAGTGCGCCATGCCGGATTTCGACGAGAGCGTATTCGACGCGATGACGGACGAGGCGCTCGCGGTCTATCTCGCACACGACGCGGAGCTGCCGCTGTCCTTTGTGCGCAGCGCGGACTCGGTCCTCTACGCCGCAACGCTTCTCGCCCTGCGCCGGGCGGACACGCTGCCGGACCCCGCCGCCGCCTTCGAGCGCTTCCAAAGCGACTATCTGCCCGTTCCTTTCGACGGTGCAACGCTCTGGGACGACCAGCCCCGCTTTGCCCCCGCACCCTCCGTTTCGCCGCGTCCGGCGCGGCCCACGGCCAAAGCCGCCGTCTCAGAACAGCCGCCCCCGCTTCCCCAGACGAGGGAGACGCCGCTGCCCATGCCGCCCGCAGCGTCCCCGATGCCGTCCGCCGCCCTCTATACCCCGCCGGCAGTGCCGCGGCGCGGACGCGGCGCTGCACTTCTCGTCCTGGCGCTCATCGCGCTGACGGCCGCGCTCGGCGTCACCTTTATCGGCTCGACCTTTCGGGCACTCCTCGGCTTCGGTCCCGCCGCGAAAACGGACGTTTCCCCCGCGACGCCGGGCTATACGCTCACCTGGGTCCCCGCCGGCTACAGCTCCGCCGATTTCTCGGACTGGGACGTCTCCGGCTATCTCTACACCTGGAAAAACAGCGCGGGCGACACCATCACCTTCTGCCGCTACCACAAGGGCACGAACATCGCCGTCGAGCAGGGGGACGCCGAGGTCAGCGAGGTCACGGTCTGCGGCGTCACGGGCGAATACACCCGGCGCGACCGGGAGCACTCGCTCGTCTTCTCCGACCCGTCGGGCGAGAACGTCTACTACCTCACCGCCGGC
>JAKOSQ010000236.1 GCA_029777215.1 Bacillota bacterium | reverse complement strand
CTCTCCAGCCTCGAGCCGCTGGTTGCTCTGCATCCCGAGTATCAGACAAGCGGCGTTATCGAAGCTTTTGTCGAGCCGGAGCGCTTCATTTCCTTCCGCGTGCCCTGGTATGACGACAACGGTAAGCTCCAGATTAACCGCGGCTACCGCGTCCAGTTCAACTCCGCAATCGGCCCGTACAAGGGCGGTCTGCGCTTCCACCCGACGGTGTGCCCCTCCGTTGTGAAGTTCCTCGGCTTTGAGCAGATCCTCAAAAACAGCCTCACCACCCTCCCCATGGGCGGTGGCAAGGGCGGTTCCGACTTTGACCCCAAGGGCAAGTCCGACGCCGAGGTCATGCGTTTCTGCCAGAGCTTTATGACCGAGCTCTATCGCCACATCGGCCAGTTCACGGACGTCCCCGCCGGCGACATCGGCGTCGGCGCCCGCGAGATCGGCTATCTCTTCGGCGAGTACAAGCGCATCACGGACCGCTTTGACGCGCCCGTCCTCACCGGCAAGTCCCTCAGCTACGGCGGCAGCCTCGCCCGCACCGAAGCCACCGGCTACGGCCTTTGCTACTTTACGCAGGAAATGCTCCAGTGCATGAAGAACACGAGCTTTGAGGGCAAGACGGTCGTCATCTCCGGCAGCGGCAACGTTGCCATCTTCGCCACCGAAAAGGCACAGGCCCTCGGCGCGAAGGTCGTTGCGCTGTGCGACTCCAACGGCTATATTCACGACCCGAACGGCATCCAGCTCGACGTCGTCAAGGACATCAAGCTCGGCCACCGCGGACGTATCAAGGAATACGCGGACCGTGTCAAGGGCAGCGAATACCACGAGGGCTGCAAGGGCATCTGGACCATCAAGTGCGACATCGCTCTCCCGTGCGCGACCCAGAACGAGATCGACGAGGAGTCCGCGAAGACCCTCATCAAAAACGG
Source organism: Bacillota bacterium (assembly GCA_029777215.1). Taxonomy (GTDB): domain Bacteria; phylum Bacillota; class Clostridia; order Oscillospirales; family Oscillospiraceae; genus UBA2658. The sequence goes on along the minus strand of JAKOSQ010000236.1, from coordinate 1,548 downwards.
CGTGATGTGCGTCGCCGAGGGCGCGAACATGCCCTGCACGCTCGATGCGACGAACGCCTTCCTCGACGCGGGCGTTCTCTTTGGGCCCGCCAAAGCAGCCAACGCCGGCGGTGTTGCGACCTCCGGTCTCGAGATGTGCCAGAACTCCATGCGCCTGAGTTGGACCTTTGAAGAGGTCGATGCCAAGCTCCAGGACATCATGAAGAGCATTTTCCACAACTCCTATGATGCCTCCAAGCTCTGCGGCAAGGAAGGCAACATGGTCGTCGGCGCGAACGTCGCGGGCTTCGTCAAGGTCGCGGACGCGATGATGTGCCACGGCTTTTGATCGATATTGATTTTGCAAAAGGCTCCGCTTCGGCGGAGCCTTTTTGGCGGCCTTGACACAGAGGTAAAATTCAGATAAAATTAATAACAAAATACAAATTAGACCACGGAGGAAAGCATGAGAAAGAAAAAACTTGCGGCGCTCCTGCTGGCGCTGGCACTGCTCACCCTTTCCGGCTGCGGCGTGGAGCAGACCGCCTCGCCGTCGCCGGACGCGAGCGGCAAGCTCATCGTTTCTACTACATTTGACGCGCCGGCGGAGTTCGCCCGTGCCGTCGGCGGCGACAAGGCCGTCGTCTCCACGATCATCCCGGACGGCACGGAGCCGCACGATTTTGAACCGAAGGCGCAGGACATCCGCGTGCTCTCGACGGCGGACGTCTTTGTCTATAACGGCCTCGGCCTCGAGTCTTGGGCGCAGGAGGCGGTCTCCGCCGCCGGCAATTCGTCCCTCGTCGCGGTGGACGCGTCCGACGGTGTCGAGCCGATCGCCGCGGTGGACGAAAAAGAGGACGGCCGCCCCGACCCGCACGCCTGGCTGAGCCTCAAGTGCGCGGAACAGCAGGTCGCGAACATCGCGGCGGGCTTTGCCAGGGCCGACCCCGAAAACGCGGCGTACTATCAGCAAAACAGCGAGACTTACATTGCGCAGCTCGAGGCTTTGTATGAAAAATACGCGGCCCGCTTCACCTCCGCGCAGAAAAAGAGCTTCGTCACCGGACACGCGGCCTTTGCCTATCTCTGCCGCGACTTCTCGCTCAAACAGGAGAGCGTCGAGGACGTCTTCGCCAACGGCGAACCGAGCGCGCGGCGGCTCGTCTCCCTCATCGACTACTGCAAAGCCAACAACGTCCGCATCGTCTTTGCCGAAAGCGCTGCGAGCAAGGAGGTCTCCGAGACGCTCGCGAGCGAGGTCGGCGCGCGGATCGAGACGATTTACACGATCGAGAGCGCCGAGGACGGAAAGAGCTACCTCCAGCGGATGGATGAGAACCTTGCAAGGATCGCCGAAAGCCTCGGGACATGATTTTGGTAATATTGCTGAAATGAAAGTCTTCTACCGTGCAGAAAAATCAAAATTGTGAATGCAGGCAATTTTATGTGTTGCTATCTTCCTGCGTTCGATGTATATTTAAGGTAACCTCTAATAACTACCTTTAAATCCGCATTTCACACTTCACGAGTGAAAAATGATGAAAATCGAGGTGGTTGGCTGCCTCT
>JAKOSQ010000003.1 GCA_029777215.1 Bacillota bacterium | reverse complement strand
TGCAAAGCAGGCCGCCGCCGCGATCGGAGCCATCCCGGTCCTATCCGCGCCGGAGCAGTTCGAGAGCTTCGCGATCGACAAATGGGCTTTGGCCGCCGGTCTGCGCATCGCAAACCCGGAGGCGGTCACGTCGGTCAAGGAGAAGCTTCTGAGCGGCGAACCGGTCTGCTACAACAGCATTTTCCCGATCGCGGGCGCGCTGCCGCCCGGCATTCACGAGGGCTGCGGCTGGGAAAAGATCGACTTTTCCATTAGCTTTCTCTCGAGCTTCGACGAAAAGACGCTGCTGCTCGTGCCCCCGGTGCTCTCGCTCGGGCTCGACGGCGCGGCGTGCTCCGCCGAAACGCTCTCCGAGGAATTCGATGCCTTCATGTCCGACCTGGGTCTGCACCCGCTGGCGCTCGGCGCAGTCTGCTGTCGGACGGACAGCCCGCTTTGCGACGCGGCGCGGGCGCTCAGTCAGGCGCGCGGGGCGCGCTTCTGCGAGATCAGGCAGGCGCAGTTCGCCGCCGGCGGTCTGCGTTTTGCCGAGACACGCTACCCCTACCTCCCGGAAAACGACAGCGAGAAGTGCGCGGTCCTCGGCATGGACGGCGGACTTCTGATTCGCCGTACGGAGCGCGGCGGCGTCGGTTTTGCGCTCGCGGTCCTCGAACCGCAGGACTGAGTTTCTTTTATCAGTGCGGATGCTGCCAGATCAATTTCTGTGCGGCATCTTTTTTTACGGCTTCATGACAACCGCCTCGGCGACGCGGATGCCGTCGACCGCGGCGGAGGTGATGCCGCCGGCGTAGCCCGCGCCCTCCCCGCAGGGATAAAGGCCCCGGAGCGTCGATTCGCACTGCTCGTTTCTGAGGATGCGCACCGGCGAGGACGAGCGCGTCTCGATCGCCGTGAGAACGGCGTCGGGGTCCGCAAAGCCGCGCAAACTGCGGTTGAAAATCGGTGCCGCGCCGCGCAGCGTATCCGCGACCGGCTCCGGCAAACAGCGCGCAAGCTCGCCGGGCAGCACGCCCGGACGGTAGCTCGGCGTGACAGCGCCGAACTGCTCCGTACGCTTTGCCGCGAGAAAATCTCCCATTGTTTGGACTGGAGCAAAATAATTTTCTCCGCCGGCCAGAAACGCCTGTCGCTCCCAGTGCTGCTGAAAGCGGACGCCGGCCAGCGGGTCGCTGCCGACAAAGTCGTCGGGCGTGAGTCCGACGAGGAAAGCGCCGTTGCAGTTTTTGCCGTCGCGCGCGCGGAAGCTCATGCCGTTCGTCACGAGCCGGCCCGCCTCCGAGGCGGCGGCGACGACCTGCCCGCCGGGGCAAACACAAAAGGTGTAGGCACTGCGCCCGTTCGGCAGATGACAGGCGAGCTTGTAGTCGGCGGGCGGCAGTTTTTCCGCGAACGCGCCGAACTGCGCCGCCGAAATGTTTTTCTGCAGATGCTCGGCCCGCAGGCCGATCGCGAAGGGCTTTTGCTCCATCGGCACGCCCGCGGCGAGGAGCATTTCAAAGGTGTCCCGCGCCGAATGGCCGGGCGCGAGGATCAGCGTGTCGCAGGGCAGCTCCGTTTCCGCGCCGTCGGTCACGACGCGTATTGCCTTCAGTGCATGATTTGCACTGATGAGTTCCGTGAGCCGGGTGCTGAAACGGATCTCGCAGCCGAGAGAGAGCAGCTCCGCGCGAATGTGCGCGACGACCTCGCGCAGAACGTCCGTGCCAATGTGCGGCTTGTGCTGCCAGAGGATATCGCGCGGCGCGCCGAAGTCCGTGAAGGTATGAAAAACGTGCGGCACGCGCGGATCGCCGATGCCGGTGGTGAGCTTGCCGTCCGAAAACGTCCCCGCGCCGCCCTCGCCGAACTGGACGTTGGAGGACGTGTCAAGCGCGCCGGTCGCCCAGAAGCGCTCAACGTCCCCGCTGCGGTGCTCGACGCTTCGTCCGCGTTCGATGAGCAGCACAGGCACACCCGCGCGCGCGAGGTGCAGCGCCGCGAACAGACCCGCCGGCCCCATGCCGACGACGATCGGGCGAAGCTTGCTCTTCCGGCGCACCGGCGGGAAAACGTAGGGCTTTTCCGTGTAGCGCGTCACATCCGGGCTCCCGGCCTTTTCGACGATCTCGCTCTCGCCGCGCGCCGTGATGGTCGCCGCGGCAACGTAGTGGACGTCGGTTTTTTTGCGCGCGTCGATCGACAGACGGGAGAGCTCGATTGTCTCGATCCGGTCCGCCGGGACGCGCAGCTTTTTCGCGGCGGCCGCGCGCAGCTCGTTTTCACCGAACTGAACGGGCAGCGCCATGTTTTGTACTTTGATCATACTTGCCTCCAAGGCTGGAAAAAGCCCCCGCCAAACGGGAGCTTTTTCATTTTGTTAAGGGTCAGCCCTTGTCGGAGCCGCCAAAGAGGCCTGAAAAGAAGCTGCCGACACTCTGAAGAAAATCGCCGAAGGACGCGGCGAACTTGCTGACCTTGTCCTTCGCGCCCGCGAGCTTCCGCGCCGTGGACTGGAACTCCTCGACCTTCTGCTTGAGCTGGTTCGTATCGAGCTTTTCCAGTTGACGCGTGAGCGACATGAGCTGGTCAATCTCGGAATCCTTGATTTCGATGTTGTTTTCGTCCGCGAGTCTCTGAATTTCGGCGCGCAGCTCGTCGTCGGACATGGTCTTCGTCTCGCCGAGGATTTCCTTGAGCTCGTTGACGATCGTGACGGCGTCCGTGCTGCCGATCTCGTCGGCAAGCTCGGCGGTGGTGACGAGCTCCTGCGTGCCGGCCAGCTTGGCGGTCGTGTCGAGCTTCGTGCCGGTGATGTCCTCATACGCCTTGTAGATGCCGGTGAGCGCGGCGGTGCCGGAGATGCCCTGGATCGGGCTCGTCACGATGACCTGCGCGTCGTCGATGCCGGCGGTCATGAGGGCGTTGCGGTACATTTCCTTGGTGCACCAGCTAATGTTGGAGGTGGAGACGTCCAGCCCCTTGCCGGCGGCGAGGACCTTGATGTAGACGCAGGAGATCGAGTGCGTGCCGATCACGGACGCGTCCACGACGCCGTCGAGATACTGACGCTCCTCGGCGTTGGTGACGGTGAGCTCCTTCACGTCGCCCTCGCTGATGCCAAAGGTCTTGTAGACACTCGCCTTCTGGGTCTGCGTGATGTCCGCGCCGATGACTGTGCGCGCCTCGCCTTCATCGATTGCAAATGCGGTCGTCATGCCGAAGAGCATGGCAGCCGTAAGAATAAACGAAATCAGTTTTTTCATTTTTCAATCCTTTCTGTGCGTCGTTTTATGCCTGACGGCAGACGGGACTTACTGGCGCACCGCAGGCAGAATTTCTGTCGCGTTCCCGGCTCTGCCCGCGAAGTGGCGCTCGCCCACCGGGCGATCCGCAACATCCCTTTGGGGATTATACCTCATTTTAGCCGGTTTGTACATCCCATTTGCATGTTTTCCGTCCCGGCCTCATAGACGTAAAGGGACGCGCCAATGTTCCCAAAGGCGGCGCGGCGAAGGGAGGGGTTTGCCTTGAGTGAACTTTCAGCACGTTTGTGCGCTCTGCTCTCGCGCGCGGAGGCCGCGCTCTGGGGGCCGGGCATGATGGCGCTGCTGCTCGGCGCGGGCGTCTTTCTGAGCATCCGCGCGGGCTTTCCGCAGCTGCGCCGCTTCGGGGAGATGCAGCGCGCGCTCTTCGGCAGCTTCCGCAAAAGCAGCGGCGAGCGCGGCGAACTTTCGCCGTTTCAGGCCGTTTCGACCGCGCTCGCCGGCACGGTCGGGACCGGGAACATCGCGGGCGTCGCGGGCGCGGTGGCGCTCGGCGGACCGGGGGCCGTGT
>JAKOSQ010000235.1 GCA_029777215.1 Bacillota bacterium | reverse complement strand
GAATACAAAGCCCGGCGACCTTTTCGTCGCCGTCCGCGGCTACGAGAGCGACGGACACAAATTCATCGGCGCGGCGTGCAAAGCCGGCGCGGCGGTGATCCTCTGCGAGGAAGCCCCGTCGGAGGACGTTCCCTACGTCCTCGTCCGGGACTCGCGCCTCGCGCTCGCCCTCGTCTCCAAAAACTACTTCGGTGATCCGGCGTCCGAAATGAAGCTCGTCGGCGTCACCGGCACCAACGGCAAAACGACCACGACGCTCCTCATAAAGCACGTCCTTGAGGACGTCGAGGGGGCGAAGGTCGGCCTCATCGGCACGATCCAGAACATGATCGGGCAGGAGACCATCCATACCGAGCGCACGACCCCCGAGTCCTACGAGCTGCAAAAGCTCTTCCGCGAAATGGCGGACGCGGGCTGTCAGTACGTTGTCATGGAGGTATCCTCCCACTCGCTCGCGCTCGACCGCGTGGCTGGCGTGCGCTTTGCGGTCGCCGTTTTCACGAACCTCACGCAGGACCACCTCGACTTCCACAAGACGATGGAGGCCTACGCCGGGGCAAAGGCAAAGCTCTTCGAGCGCTGCGACAGGGCCGCCATTAACGTCGACGACGAGTGGGGCGGCTACATGGTCGAGCGCTGCCGCTGCCCGGCCTTCACCTATTCCGAAACGAAACTCGAAGCCGACCTCGTCGCCAAGGACATCCGCCTCACGCCGTCGAACGTCAAGTTCTGCGCGCTCGCGATGAACAGCCTTGAGCGCGTGACGCTCTCGATCCCCGGCCGCTTTTCGGTCTATAACGCGATGAGCGTCATTTCGGCCTGTCTGCTCCTGAACCTGCCGCTCGACAGTATCTGCCAGTCGCTCAAAACGGCCACCGGGGTCAAGGGCCGGGTGGAGGTCGTGCCGACGCCGGAGGATTTCACCATCCTCATCGACTACGCCCACACGCCCGACGCGCTGGAAAATGTCCTCAAGTCCATGCGCGAGGTGACGAGCGGCCGGCTCGTGGCCCTCTTCGGCTGCGGCGGCGACCGCGATAAGACCAAGCGTCCGATTATGGGCAATATCGGCACCTCGCTCGCCGATTTTTCAATCATCACCTCCGACAACCCCCGCACCGAAGTCCCGGCTGACATCATCGCGGACATTGTCGCGGGCGTCAAGGTTCCGAAAAACCGTTACAAAATCATCGAGGATCGCCCCGAAGCGATCCGCTGGGCCATTGACAACCACCAGAGCGGTGATGTTATAATACTCGCCGGCAAGGGCCACGAGGATTATCAGATCGTCGGCAAGGAAAAGCACCACATGGACGAGCGCGAGATCGTCGCCGACCATCTTCGGGAGCTTGCCGAAAAATAAGCGGGTTTGGGGGAGCGGCGCTCCCTGTCCGGCAGACGGAGAGAGAGCCGTCCGGCGGACGCCTTATAAACGGAGGAAAATCAATCATGTATGAAAAGCTGCTTTTGGCTTTTGCGGTATCCTTTTGTGTGGCCGCGGTGTTCGGCATCTGGTTTGTGCCCTATCTGCGGAAAATCAAGGCCGGCCAGATGATAAAAGAAAACGGTCCGACCTGGCACATGTCCAAATCCGGCACGCCCACGATGGGCGGCTTCATCTTCATCGCCGGCGTCACAGCCGCCTGCCTCACGACGGGCCTGCGCCCGATGCTCAACGGGGACTACTCCCACATTATTGTGCTGTTTTTCTCGCTGGCCTTCGGCGCGATCGGCTTTTTGGACGACTATGAAAAACTCAGACACAAGCAGAACCTCGGCCTGACCGCCGGAAAGAAATTTCTGCTGCAGTGCGTTGTGGCGGCGGTCTTCGTGGCGATTTTGAAGCAGCTCGGCATCATTGAAACGCATTTGTACATCCCGTTCTGGAACGTCACTGTGGCGATGAACCCGGCGTTTT
>JAKOSQ010000234.1 GCA_029777215.1 Bacillota bacterium | reverse complement strand
GCCCCAAAAGTGCTTCCAGAAAGGAATGCGAAGATATTTTATGCAATACTCGTTTGAAACCTTTGATTATTCAGAGGTTCCCTAAGCTTTTATAAATCAAATTTGGAGGATTTATTATCATGGAATTCAAGCTCAACGAAGACCAACTCGATATGCAGAAGATGTTCCGCGAATTCGCGGAAAAGGAAGTCAAGCCCATCGCCGAGGAGATCGACGAGAACGAGCGCTTTCCGAAGGAAAACATCCCGAAGATGGCGGAAGCCGGATTCCTCGGCATCCCCGTGCCGGAAGAATATGAGGGTCAGGGGGGCGACATCCTCACCTATATCCTCTGCGTTGAAGAAATGTCCCGCTGCTGCGCGACGACCGGCGTCATCGTTTCCGGCCACACCTCCCTGTGCATCGACCCGATCATGCACTTCGGCACCGAGGAGCAGAAGAAAAAGTATATTCCCGATCTGGCTTCCGGCCGCAAGCTCGGCGGTTTCGGCCTCACCGAGCCGAACGCGGGCACCGACGCCTCCCGTCAGAAAACCGTCGCGGTCCTCGACGGCGACCACTATGTCCTCAACGGCTCCAAGTGCTTCATCACGAACGGTGCTGTTGCCGACACCTTCGTCATCTTCGCGATGACCAAGCCTGAGGACGGCAACCACGGCATCTCCGCTTTCATCATAGAGCGCGGCTTCAAGGGTTTCTCTCACGGCAAGCACGAAAAGAAAATGGGCATCCGAGGCTCCTCCACGACCGACCTCATCTTCGAGGACTGCATCGTCCCGAAGGAGAATCTGCTTGGCGAAGAGGGCCAGGGTTTCAAGATCGCCATGGCGACCCTCGACGGCGGCCGTATCGGTATCGCCGCACAGGCACTCGGTATTGCCGAGGGCGCGTTTGACGAGACTGTCAAGTACGTCAATGAGCGCGAGCAGTTCGGCCGCAAAATCGCCGCTTTCCAGAACACCCAGTTCGAGCTGGCGGACATGTACGCTCACATTCAGGCCGCGAAGTACCTCGTTTACGCCGCTGCCTGCGCCAAGGACGCCGTCAACGCCGGCAAAGGGGGCCGTTACTCCGTCGACGCCGCAATGGCAAAGCTCGTCGCCTCCGAGACCGCGAGCGACGTCACCCGCCGCTGTGTCCAGCTCTTCGGCGGCTATGGCTACATCCGCGAGTACCATGTTGAGCGCATGATGCGCGACGCCAAGATCACCGAGATCTACGAAGGCACCAGCGAAGTCCAGCGCATGGTCATCGCCGGCAACATCGGCCTTAAGACAAAATAAACTTTTCTCTACTATCTCCTTATCATACACTGTCTCTGCGCGAGGGGGCGTGCCATTAGCGGCACGCCCTCTTGCAGCTTGCAAACCGACCGTATGGGGACTATACTGGGGGGCAGAAAATGGATGGGGGTCGGAACATGAAAAAACTGCGCTTTTTGCTGCTGGCTCTACTCGCAGCGCTGCTGCTTGCGGGGACGGGGCTTGCCGCGCCCGCCGCGACGGCTACCTCGTCGAAGGTGCTCGTCAACGGCAGAGCCGTCGCTTTTGAAGCCTATAACATCGACGGCTGCAACTATTTCAAGCTGCGCGATCTCGCCATGGCCCTCGCGGGCAGCGAAAAACAGTTCGACGTCGGCTGGGACGGGACCGGAAACGCCGTCACGCTCACGTCTGGCAAGGCGTATACCCCCGTCGGCGGCGAGCTGAGCGCCGGCAGCGGCAAAACGCCCGCCGTGTGCGCCTCAAGCGCCGCCGTGTCGCTGGACGGCCGGGCGCTCTCCCTCCGCGCCTGGAATATCAACGACTACAATTACTTCAAGCTCCGCGACGTCGGCGCGTCGCTGGACTTTGGCGTCGGCTGGAACGGCGCTGAAAACACCGTCACGATCGACACCTCGACCGGCTACACGGCGCAGGCCGTGCTCGCCGTCCATTTCCTCGATGTTGGACAGGGCGACTCGGAGTTCGTTCAGCTGCCGAGCGGCAAGACCCTGCTCATCGACGCGGGCGAGGCCGAGTACGGCGACCGCGTCGTCGCAGACTTGAAGGCCCTCGGCGTCACGAAGCTTGACTACGTCGTCGCGACGCATCCGCACGCCGACCACATCGGCGGCATGTCGAAGGTGCTTTCGAGCTTTGCCATTGGCGCGGTGTATGTCCCGAACGCCGTGACCACGACCGCGACCTACAAATACTTCCTCGCCGCTGTCAAAAGCTGCGGTGCGCCGGCCTATGTCGTCCGGGCCGGGGCCTCGCTCTTCGCGGACGAGGACGGCGCGGCGGCGGCTGTTCTCGCGCCAAACAGCGAGAGCTATGACGACCTCAACAACTATTCCCTCGTTCTCCGCCTGAGCTACGGCAGCCGCGCCTTTCTTTTCACCGGCGACGCCGAGGCCCTCTCCGAAAAGGAAATCACCGCGAACGTGCAGGCCGACGTCCTCAAGGTCGGCCACCACGGCAGCAGCTCGTCGACCAACGCCGCTTTCCTCGCGCGGGTCGCGCCGAGCTATGCCGTCATCGAGGTCGGCGCAGGCAACGACTACGGCCACCCGGCGGCGCAGACGCTCAGCCGCCTCGCCGGCGCGGGCGCCGCCGTCTACCGCACGGACAAAAACGGCAGCGTCACCATGCGCTGCGACGGGAAGAACATCACGGTCTCGACTGAGCGCTGAGGAGGTATATATAAATGTATATCGTGATTGACCGTTTTGAAGGCGGATTCGCCGTCGCCGAGCTGCCGGACGGCAGCTTTGCAAAGCTGCCGCGCGCGCTGGTCCCGTCCGACGCGTGCGAGGGCAGCGTCCTAAAGATCGAGATGGACGCCGCCGAGACTGAAAGACGCCGTGCCGAGGCGCAAAAGTGCTTCGACGAACTCACAGGGCAATAAAAAGAAGGTCCGCTTTCTTCTTCGGAAAGCGGACCTTTTCTGTTTGTTTTCAGACGCAGCAGAAGCAGTCGACAATGGGGGCGTAGCGGCCTTCCTCAGGGTAATAGCGCCAGCAGGAGTTTTTGCCGCTGCGCTTGGCGCAGTACATGGCGTTGTCCGCCTCGCGGTAGGAGTCTTCCGTTTCGAAGCCCGGATCCGGCTGGCGGAGACTCACGCCAATGCTCACGGTGACGAGCTCACCGCTGTCCTTCTCCGGGTGGGGGATCTTGTGCACCGCGTGGCGCAGCTCCGCCGCAATGGCGTAACAGTGCTCGCTGTCCGTCTCCTCCCAGAAGAGCATGAACTCCTCGCCGCCGATGCGGCCGACCTGGATGTTCCGGCTGCGCGCGAAACGGAGCAGCAACGCGCCCATGCTCTCGAGCAGGTGGTCGCCCTGCGGATGCCCGTAGGTGTCGTTGAAGAGCTTGAACTGGTCAATGTCCATGATGATGCAGGCGAGCATGGTGTGGTTTTCAATGCAGCGCTGGCAGAGCCGGTCGAAGTAGTCGAAGGCCTGGCGACGGTTCGGCAGCTTCGTGAGCTCGTCGGTCACGGAGGCGTGGTAGAGTTCGTAGTTGATCTCGCGGAGCTTGCTCTGCGCGATGACGTATTCCCACTTGTTGCGGGCCTTCTGCCAGGAGACGAAAAGACCGAGCGAGGTTCCCGCCGTGGCGTCGAGCATGTCGTAGAGGAAGGCCGCCTTTGATTTGGTTAAATAGCTGCAGACGGCGAAAATGGAAAAGCCGAGCACCGCGAAAAACAGATTTTTCTGCGGGAGAATGTCCATGTCGACCTGAATGAAGAGCAGCACCGCGATGACGGTCACGGCGGGCGCGCCTTCGGAGGCAAAAGTGCCGATATAACCGGTGACGAGGAAGAGCGTCACCGCAAAGGTGCGGACAAGCCTTGCGGCCCGCAGGGGATCGAGCTCGTCAACATTTTTCGCGGCGTCGCGGATGAGAAAATAGAGGACCATGAAAACGGAGCCGCAGCACAGCAGGGCGAGACCCTTGCGGAAAAAGTCTTCCGTGGAAAAAAGAAGGACCAAGCCGACAAGATAGGTGATAAGCCAAATAAAAAGGCACTGGGCGCGCAGGAACAGAACG
>JAKOSQ010000233.1 GCA_029777215.1 Bacillota bacterium | reverse complement strand
CGTAGAGTTCCTGCAGGTTAAGCTCGCTTGTCTTGCCGCCGCTCTTGGTGGCGGTGAAGTTCAGCTTGTTGTATTCGCCGGCGGCGAGCGCCTTCTTGACGGTGTCGTAGAGCGCATCCTGATCGAGAGTTACGGTGCTCGCGCCCTTGACGACGGTGATCGCGTCGTCACCGACCTTGACGCTGCCGTTGGCGAGGGCGAGCGCGACCTTCGCCGCCGCGTCCTCGACCTGCTTTTTGAGGTAGCTCTCGTCGAGGACAGCGCCGTCGGAGGACTTGAGCTCCGCACCGCCGAAAAAGGATTTTATGTAGTTGAAGGTGTTTTTAAAGAAATTTCCGCCGTGGCAGGCGTCAAAGGCGTGCTGTGCGGCGTCCGGTGCGGCGAGATAGGTGCCGGCCTGCTTGCCGCTGACGCTCATCTCGCAGCCCGCGGGCAGGGAGACGGTCAGCGTCCGGTCGTCCTCAACATCGACCTTCGCGGCAATCAGCGCGTCCGCCGCCTGCGCGGCGGTGAGCGAGCCGACGGCGACGCCGTCGAGCGTCGTCTTGGGGTAGATGACCGCGCTCTTCTGCGCGTACGCGCCGAGACCGGCGAAGCCGGCAAACAGCGCGGCGACGACGATAAGCGTCACGAGCAGGGCCTTTTTGCCGCCGCTGAACGGCGCGGCATCCGCCGCCTTGCGCTCCGGCCGCCGAGCTCCGGGCACGCTCGAACGCGGGGCGGTATAGTAATCGTCCGCAAGGGGGTAGCCGTAGTCGGGCTGCTGCGGGGCCTTGGCCCGCTTTTGCGGCGCGGGCTTTTTTGACGCGGATCTTTTTCCGCGCGAAGATTTTCCACTAACCAGCTTAATGATGCTCACGTCTCCAATCGGTTTCGATTAACGGGTGCTTATCCCAATTTGTGTCTGTCTATATTTTACACGTCCGCCGCTCGATTAGACGCACGGCGGCGAAAAAAGTTCAGCCGCGGTTGAGAACGTCGTTGTCCGGCATCGACAGGCGGGGCTCCGGCTCATCGAGGCGTTCGGTGATCCAGGGGTTCGCGTTCATCTTCGCCTGCGACTGCGCCTCTAACAGCGTGCCGATGAGGATGTTCGAAAGAAGAAAGCCGGACGAGGTGAAGCGCCAGCGGTCGCCGGCCTGCCGGACCCAGCCTTTATTCTCGTATTCGCTCAGCAAATATTCGATTTTGTCGAAACCGCTGCGGTAGATGGCGAAGTATTCGTCTTTCGAGATGCCGCGCGTTGTGCGCATGCCGAGCATGATGTATTCCGCGGCGCTCTCGGCCTTGTCAATCTTTTCGTATTCGTCCACGATGCTGCCGCCGTTTTCGACGCCGTCGAGGTATTTTTTCAGATCGCGGACGTAGCTGTAGCGCACGCCGCCCACATAGGAGTGCGCGGCAGGGCCGAAGCCCATGTACTCGTCGAGCTGCCAGTATTTGAGGTTGTGGCGCGACTGCCTGCCGGGCCGGGCAAAGTTTGAAATTTCATACTGCTGATAGCCATAGCGTTCCATGACGTCCGTCATGTAGAGGTACATGTCCGCCTGATCGTCGTCGTTCGGCAGCAGGGGGGAGTCCTGATACTTGCAGATCGGCGTGCCTTCCTCGACCTTGAGCCCGTAGCAGGACAGGTGCTCCGGCAGCAGGGCCAGCGCGTTCGAGAGCGTGTCCGCCCAGTCGCTGCGCGACTGCGTGGGCAAACCGTAGATGAGGTCAACGCTGAGATTGTCAAAGCCCTCGGCGCGGATGAGCTTCACGGCCTCGATGACCTGCCGGTAGTTGTGGCGGCGGCCGATGAGACGGAGAATGTCGTCGTTCGCGGACTGCACGCCGAGGGAGATGCGGTTGACGCCCGCCTCGTGCAGCAGGTGCAGATCCTCCTTCGTGACACTGTCCGGGTTCATTTCGACTGTGACCTCGGCGGATTTGAGGACCTTGGCGTTCGTTTT
>JAKOSQ010000232.1 GCA_029777215.1 Bacillota bacterium | reverse complement strand
CTGCGATACCAGACTCAGCTCTCCTGCTCCTCGAGTTCCTGCAGGTCGACGTTGCTGGAAGGCACGATTGTTGAAATCGCGTGTTTGTAGATCATCTGCTGCCGGCCGTCCGTTTCGAGGATGACGACAAAATTGTCGAAGCTTTTGACGACACCCTTGAGCTGAAAACCGTTCATCAGGAAAAAAGTCACCGTTTGCCTGTCCCGGCGGATCTGGTTGAGCAGGGTGTCCTGGATGTTCTGTGTCTTTTGCATAGCGCGCATCTCCCTTTTGGAGCGAACAAAGAATAGAGATCGCGCGCAAAATCCAGTTTCCCTCTGCGCTGATTTTAGCACGATCCTTCGCTCCAATAAATAGTAATATTGAACAAAATCGTTTCACTCGCCCGAAACGAAACGTCTAATTGCTATTTTAAACCGACTTCGCGCAAAAACAGAGTCGAATTTTGTCGGAAATTCAACCAATTCTGCTGGTCAAGCCACAAATGCCAGTACAGGCCGGGTTTTGCCCGCAGCCAGGTGAGCTGGCGCTTGGCATAGCGCCGGGACTCGCGCTTGATCGTGTCTATGGCCTGGGCCTCCGTGATCTCGCCGCGCAGAGCGGCGGCAGTCTCCTTGTAACCGATGGCCTGCATCGCGGTGCAGCCCGCCGGCACGCCGGACGTCAGCAGCGAGCGCACCTCGTCGAAAAGCCCAGCTTCGACCATTTTGTCGACCCGCAGGTCGATGCGTTCATAGAGCACGGCGCGGTCGGCATAGCTCAGTGCGAGGCGCGCGGCGTCATAGCGCGGGGGGCGCTTTTTCGTCTCGGCGTCGTGTGCCGTGATGGTCTGCCCAGTGGCGCAGTAGACCTCCAGCGCGCGGACGATGCGCTTTTTGTCCGCCGGATAGAGCTTCGCGGCCCGCTCGGGGTCAATCTTCCGCAGCTCTTCGAGCAGCGTCTCGCCGCCGAGGCGGTCATATTTTTCGTATAGCTCGTCCCGCAGACCGGGGTCGGGCGTATCCTCACCGAAGTCGCGGCCCGCGATGAGCGAGTCGATGTAAAGTCCCGTGCCGCCGACGAGGATCGGCAGCTTCCCGCGCGCGAGGATGTCCTGCACGCACACGTCCGCCTCTTTGACGTAGCAGGCGACGCTGTAGTCCTCCGTCGGGTCCGCAATGTCGATCATGTGGTGGGGAACGCCCTGCATCTCCTCTTCTGTGGCCTTCGCCGTGCCGACGTCCATGCGCCGGTAGACCTGCATCGAGTCCGCCGAGACGACCTCGCCGCCGAGCTCCTGCGCGAGCAGGACGCCCGCCGCCGTTTTGCCCGTTGCGGTCGGGCCGGTGATCACGAGGATCTTCGCTGTCTTTTCCGTCATACGATCCTTGAAAACTCCTTGTCGAGCTGCTTTTTTGTGAGCGTGAAGGAAACGGGCCGCCCGTGCGGGCAGTAGCGCACCTCGCCGGAGAGCACAACCTGCGCCACGGCCTCGAGCTCCTTTTCGTCCGTCCTCCATCCGGCCTTGATCGCGGCCTTGCAGGCGACGGTGTGGAGGATGTCGTCGAGCGCGTCCGTCTCCGGGAGGCTGACGTTTTTGCGGAGCTTCTCGCAGATCTCCTCGACCATCGCGGGCACGTCGCCCGCGTCCGTCTCCGCCGGGACCGCCCGGACGGCAACAGCATCCGCCCCGTAGGGCTCGATCTCAAAGCCGAGGCGGTCGAGCTTGTCGTGACACTTTTCCAGCAGCTCCACGTCCTCCGCCGGGAGGTTGAGCGTCACCGGCACCAGCAGGGACTGGGACATGATCTCGTGTCCCTGGGCCTTGAGCTTGTCGAAGATCATCCGCTCGTGCGCGGCGTGCTTGTCAATCAAAATGAGCTCGTCGCCCTTTTCGACGATGATGTAGGTCCGCATGGCCTCACCCACGATGCGGAAGTCCGTCACGGCCTCCGCGAGCGGCGCGGGCGTGTGTGCTTCGGGCCCGTCGTCCTCCGGACCCGTCACGAAAACAGGTGCCGGGG
>JAKOSQ010000231.1 GCA_029777215.1 Bacillota bacterium | reverse complement strand
CCCGTCTTCCCAAATAGAAGACGAAGCCTAAACTCCGCGGTACCACTTCAATTGACAGATAGAACTGTCCGCTCTCAGTATCCCATGAATACTGCCTCTCTGGTAACGGTGAGGAGACCCGTTCGCGCTTACGGCCTCGCGGCTTTCGGCTTGACTGCTCAGGGGTGAGATCGCTTTGTCCTGCCATACCGTTTCGCACCGGCCAACGGCTCTCTGAATGGTTCGGACTCGCTTTGTCCCCGTCAATGCATTTTGCTTGTTGAAAACAAAAATACACGCCTTTTTTTATTTTGTCAAGTGTTTCGCTTGAAAAATTTTTTAGTGCGTTGTAGAATGAAAGAGCAATTTGGATAAAATGTCAGCCAAAAATTCTATAAATCGCGCAAATAAGGGAGCTTTCGTCATGAAAATTCAGCTTCTCACCGACTGCCTCAGCAATCTGGTCGTGTTTGACGCGCTGCGCCGCGACCCGCTTATCTCCGCGCTGACCGCCCTTTATTCCCACCGCCCGGGCGAGGGCAACGCGGCCTATGGCGCGATGTGCGACGTCTCCCGCGCGCTCTACCCCTACGGCGACGATCTGACCGCCCGCGTGTTTTCGATCGTCTGCCGGGACGACAACCCCCTCATCAAGAAGCTGGCCGCGCGCGAACAGCCTGGAAAATACCTGCTCGATCAGGCAAATTTTGAGCTCTCTGTTCTCGCTGAGGCGGCGTCCTACGACTCCGAGCGCCTGTGCGACATCTACGGCGTGACGCTGCCCGTTCCCGCGTGGCAGGCGGAACGGCGCGAATTCTATAAACAGTATCTCTCCCGTGCGCGTGCCGCCGCCCACCGGGGCTACGGCCTTTTTGCCTGCGGCCACGTCTTCTCCGTCTCGGAGGAAGGTGCGCTCGTTCCGGTCCGCAATCCCGACCCGCAGAAGCTCTCCGAGCTCTACGGCTACGAGGCCGAGCGCCGCGACATCCTCCTCAACACCAAGGCCCTGCTCGCGGGCCGTCCCGCGAACAACGTCCTGCTCTACGGCGACGCCGGCACGGGAAAATCCAGCACCGTCAAGGCCATTGCCAACGAATACGCGAAGGAGGGCCTGCGCCTCATTCAGGTCGAAAAGTCCCTCCTGCACCACATTCCCGCCCTGCTTGACAACCTGGCGGAGAACCCGCTCAAGTTCATTATCTTTATAGACGATCTTTCGTTTGCCTCCTGCGACCGCGACTTCACCGCGCTCAAGACGGTGCTTGAGGGCAGCGTTGCCGCGCGCGCGCAGAACACTGTCGTCTACGCGACCTCCAACCGCCGCCATCTGCTGCGGGAGAGCTTTGCCGACCGGCAGGGTGACGACATCCATAAAAACGACGCCGTGCAGGAGACGACGAGCCTCTCCGCCCGCTTTGGCCTGACCGTCACCTTTGAAAAGCCGGGCAAGGATGAATACCTCACGCTCGTAAAAAATCTCGCGGCGCAGTATGCGCTTGCCGAGGACGAAGCGGCGCTCTGCCGGGGTGCGGAGGCCTTTGCCATCATGGGCGGCGGGCGCTCGCCGCGCGTGGCCAAGCAGTTCGTCGAATACCGGCTCGCCGTCACAGCGGCGGAGAAACCGTGAGCGGCGGGCGGTGCTTTGCGCAACGCGGACGGCTTTTTGGCTGAAAGCGCATAAAAAACCGTGGCACCCGCGTTTTAATTTAGCGAAATAAACAGTTGACATTTCATCGCGGTGTGCTGTAAAATCATAGACAATCACACAAAGCAAACATCGAAAAATGCAATGATGGGAATTAAGTACTCAGGACCGGGTCACAGAGAGCCGCCGTTTGGTGCAAGGCGGTACCGCAGGTCGGGGGAAGGTCCTCCCGGAGCAGTCTGCTGAAAGGCCCGAAAGGTCCGTGTAAGCTCAAACGGGTGCGCCCGTTAAAGCGCGGGGCGTTGACAGACGCCGCTGAGTGGTTTTCCGCCCCGGAGTGCAGCCCGGGAACGAAAGCAAAAAGAGTGGTACCGCAGAGGTTTCAGCCTTTGTCTCTTGAACGATTGACGTAAGAGACATGGGCTTTTTTTGTACACGGTTTGCTGCACGATTTAAAGCGATAAACAAATCTGACGACATTGGAGGAATGTGACTTGAAACTGACAGGCGCGGAAATCATCATGGAGGTCTTGATCGAGCAGGGCGTCACGGATATTTTCGGCTATCCCGGCGGGACGGTCCTCAATATCTATGAAGCACTCTACAACCGCAGCGACAAGATTCACCACTATCTCACGGCGCACGAGCAGGGCGCGGCCCACGCGGCTGACGGTTATGCCCGCGCGACCGGCAAGACGGGAGTCGTCCTGTGTACGAGCGGCCCGGGCGTCACGAACACGGTTACCGGCATCGCGACCGCCTACCTCGACAGCATTCCGATGGTCATTATCACGGCGAACGTCGGCATCGACTACATTGGCAAGGACAGCTTCCAGGAGGTCTTTATCGCCGGCATCACCCAGCCGATCACGAAGCACAATTACGCGGTGCGCGACATCACAAAGCTCGCCGATACCGTCCGCGACGCCTTCAAGATCGCGGGCAGCGGCCGCAAAGGGCCGGTCCTCATCGACATTCCAAAGGACATCACCGCCGCGGCCTGTGAGTTCAAGCCCGCCAAGCGCTGGGTCGAGCCGAAGCAGCCCTCCGCCCCGGAGACACAGCTTCAGAAGATCGCCGCGATGTGCAAAAAGGCCAAGCGCCCGGTCATCTGCTTCGGCGGCGGTGTCGTGAGCGCCAACGCGGACGAGCTCATGGCGCAGTTCATCCACGAAACGAAAATTCCCGCCTGCCACACGATCATGGCCACCGGCATCCTCCCCTATGGGGACGAGTTGGACCTCGGCATCATCGGCATGCACGGCAGCGTCACCGCCAACCACGCGGTGGACGAAGCAGATCTCCTGCTCACGATGGGCATGCGCTTTTCGGACCGCGTCGCGCTCGACACGAAAGACTTTGCGCCGCACGCGAAAATCGTCCAGTTCGATATCGACGAGAGCGAAATTCAAAAAAACGTCGAAATTGACACCGCCGTCCCCGGCGATATTGGCGAAGAGCTTCGAGTCCTGCTCCCGATGGCGGAGGCCGTCGAGCGCCCGAAGTGGATGGAGAAGATCGACGCCTGGCGCAAGGCCGAGGCCCACATCAACGACAAGGGCTTCACCACGATCCGCCCGCAGGAGATCATGGAGGTCATCGACGACAAGTGCGGCGAGAACGTCATCATCACAACCGATGTCGGCCAGCACCAGATCTGGGCCGCGCAGTTCTGCAAGAAGGTCCGCACGCGCGGCTTTATCACGAGCGGCGGCCTCGGCACGATGGGCTTCGGCTACGGCGCGGCGATCGGCGCGCAGGTCGGCGTCCCGGACGCCACCGTCGTCCACATCACGGGCGACGGCAGCTTCCACATGAACAT
>JAKOSQ010000230.1 GCA_029777215.1 Bacillota bacterium | reverse complement strand
GCCACGAGCTCCAATGCATCGTACACCCGCTGGGAAATTTCCTTCTCCGAGAGCTTCGGCTTCTGGATGCGCAGGCCGAAGGCAATGTTCTCGTAGACGTTGAGATGGGTGAACAGTGCGTATTTCTGGAAGACCGTGTTGATCTTGCGCTTGTGAGGCGGAACATCATTGATGACCCTGCCGTCGAAGACGACCTGTCCCGAATCCGGGCGGAGGAACCCGCCGATGATGCGAAGCGTCGTCGTTTTGCCGCAGCCTGAGGGGCCGAGCAGGGTTAAAAATTCTTTGTCCTTGATGTCTAAATTGATCGAGTCAAGTACGACCTCGCCGTCGAATTCCTTTCGGCAGTCGACAAGCCGTATGAGCTGTTTTGACATTGGCGTCCCCCTTAGTGTTAGATGTCGGCAGGCCGTAGTTTCCGCGCCGGCATCGTCCGATTTTTTGCTGTTCCTGCGCGGCGCCGGCGCGGCCGCACAGGACAGTCGGCTCGATCGGCGATCGCGAAAAAGCGCGAAAATTGCATAAACGCGCGAAATTTAATATATATAATGTAGCGTCAATTGTCAACGGAAAAATCAAAATCAAAATATTTTTTGACGAATTCGATCTCGTTTACCTGAAAAGAGCGGCCGCGCAAATATTCGAGGCAGCCGGCGTCGGTCGGCAGGGTGAAAACCACGCGGTAGCTGTAGAGTGCCTGACCCTTTTCGCCGAACTGTTTGTTGAAGCGCTCCTCGCCGTATTTTCCGTCGCCGAGCAGCGGCGTGCCGTGCGCTGCCATCTGCGCGCGGATCTGGTGGGTGCGCCCGGTAAGGAGATGACACTCGACGAGGGAGAGCCCGTCTTTTTTCTGCAGCGTGCGGTATTCGGTGACGGCCTCCTTCGCGCCGGGACAGGACGTCTCGCGGATGTAGACCTGATTTTTCCTCGCGTCCTTGAAAAGCCAGTCGCGGTAGACGCCCTCCCTCGGCT
Organism: Bacillota bacterium; assembly: GCA_029777215.1. Taxonomy (GTDB): domain Bacteria; phylum Bacillota; class Clostridia; order Oscillospirales; family Oscillospiraceae; genus UBA2658. The sequence continues at coordinate 3,321 of JAKOSQ010000230.1, read as the reverse complement.
CCGGGCGGCCGCGCACGGCGCAGAGATAGTATTTGTCGATCTCGCGGAGCTTGATCTTTTCGTCGAGGACACGCAGCGCCTCGGCGTTTTTCGCGGCGATGACGATGCCGCCGGTGTTGCGGTCGATGCGGTTGCACAGCGCCGGGGCAAAGGCATTCTCCTCGCGCGGCCGCCACTCGCCCCTGGCGTAAAGATACGCCTGAATGTTCGCGATGAGGGTGTCGTAGCTCCAGGTCCCGTCGCTGTGGCAGAGGACGCCGGGCTTTTTGTCCACGAGCAGGACGTTTTCGTCCTCATAGACGATCTCGATCTTCGGCGCGCCGACCTTGAGATAGGCGTTTTCCTCCGAGGGCGTTTCAAAAAATTCGTCGTTGATGTAGAGCTGCAGGACGTCGCCCTCATTGACGCGGTCGTCGCGCTTTGCGCCCTTGCCGTTGACTTTTATGCGCTTGATGCGGATATATTTTTGCAGCAGGGAGTCCGGCAGCAAGGGGACGGCCTTGGCGACAAAGCGGTCGAGCCGCTGGTCGGCGTCGTTTTTGCGGATTGTAAGTTCTTTCATAAGCTTCTCCAAAGGGAATTGTAAAATTCAAAAAAAGGTATATAATATATTTATTGTGCGTAAAGTGGCGGCGAGACACCGTCCCTTGTGGCGCAGACTGCCGATAAGGCATTTTACCACAGATACCTATATTAGTATATAAGAATTTTTTGTTGACAAGCTTTCTTTTTTCTATTATAATACTCAAGCGACTATGTGAGGTGTCAAATGAAGCTTGATCTCAGCCAAATCATCGAGATGCCGGGCAAGAGCATTTCGTTCCTGACCGACTTAGATGTGGAGCGGCTCTCCGCCCCATCCATAAAAAGCTTCACCGCGCCGCCCCATGCCGAGGGCCGGGTGAGCAATACTGCCGGCGTCTTGACGCTGACGGGCACGATTCACGCCGACATGGTCTGCATCTGCGACCGCTGCGGAAAGGAATTTTTCCTCCGCAAGGAGCTCCCCGTCGAAGCCAAGATTGCGGCGGACGAGTCGGACGAAGCCGACCCGGACGTTTTCCCGCTCGAGGGCGACACACTCGACGTGAGCGACGTTTTGGAAACGCTGTTCATTCTTGAGACGGAGCCGAAGTTCCTCTGCAGAGAGGACTGCAAGGGCCTTTGCCCGAGCTGCGGCAAGGATCTCAACGACGGACCCTGCGGCTGCAAAAAAGAAGTCGATCCAAGATTAGCTGCCTTAAGTCAGCTTTTGGATAATAAAGACAAATGAAGCTGACTTAAATCAGCGAAAAACAGGAGGTGTCACCATGGCGGTTCCGAAAAGAAAAGTATCAAAGGCCAGAAGAGACAAGAGACGCAGCAGCGTCTGGAAGCTCGAAACGCCCGGTATCGTTGCGTGCCCGAACTGCGGCGCTTACCACATGCCCCACCGCGTATGCAAAGCCTGCGGTTTCTACAACGGACGCAAGGTTCTCGACGTAAAGTAAGATTTGAGCTTGAAGAGAGGAGGCATCGCCCCCTCTCTTTTTGCTATGGCTCAAAAAAACGAAAGGCAGGCGGGCAATATGGCCTCAGTCATCACCAAAATCGACAAATCCAGCCCCCTGCACCACAGGGCGCACCCGGGCGACAGGCTCGTTTCCATCAACGGCAAGGAGATTGAGGACGTCCTCGACTACAAATATTTCTGCTATGACACGCGCCTGACGGTCGAGCTCGAGGACGAAAACGGCCATCGCCGTCTCGTAAAGATCAAAAAGCCGGAGGGCGGCGAGCTGGGCCTGGAGTTTGAGAGCTACCTCATGGACAGCGCTCGCGCCTGCCGCAACCACTGCCTGTTCTGCTTTGTCGACCAGCTCCCGCGCGGAATGCGCAAGACGCTCTACTTCAAGGATGACGACGCGCGGCTGAGCTTCTTAACGGGCAACTACATCACGCTCACGAACCTCTCGGAGCGCGAGATAGAGCGCATTATTGATCTGCACATCAGCCCCATCAACGTCTCGGTCCACGCGACCGACCCCGCGCTGCGCGCAAAGCTTCTCGGCAGCGAGACGGCGGCGGCGGGCTATGCGCTCGTCAAGCGCCTCGCCGAGGGCGGAATCACGATGAACTGCCAGATCGTTTGCTGCCCCGGCTACAACGACGGGGAGGCCCTGCAGAAGACCATGGAGGACCTCGCGGCGCTCTACCCGGAGGTAAACTCCGTCTCCATCGTCCCCGTCGGGCTCACGGAGCACCGCGAGCACCTCGCGAAGCTCAAGCCCTTCGACCGCGCGGGCGCGCTCGAGACCGTGCGCCGCATCGACGCCTTCGGGGAAGTCTGCCTCGAAAAATGCGCCAGCCGCATCTTCTTCCCCTCGGACGAGCTCTTTTTGAAGGCGGGTCTGCCCATTCCGGACGACGAATATTACGAGGACTACGCCCAGCTCGAAAACGGCGTCGGCCTCATCCGCCTGCAGGAGGTCGAATTTCTCGCCTCGCTCGGTTACGACGAGCTTAGCTGCGACGGCGTGCCCTTTTCCATCGCAACCGGCGTATCCGCCGCGCCATTTTTGGAAAAGCTTTTGGTGACAGCGCGCGAAAAGTATGATACGATAGATGGCAGGGTGTACCCGATCGTCAACGACTTTTTCGGCCACACCATCGACGTCGCGGGCCTCATCACGGGCCGAGACCTCATCGCCCAGCTCCGGGGGAAAGTCCTCGGCAGCCGCCTGCTCATTCCGCAGACCATGCTGCGCGACGGCGAGGGCGTCTTTTTGGACGATGTCACGCTCGAAGACGTCGAGCGTGAGCTTAACGTCACGGTCCTCCCCGTCGAGGTTGACGGCGGCGATCTGCTGCGCGCCATGCTCGGCGAGGCGCTGCAATACCCGTTTCACCGGGCTTAAACACGAAATGAAACCTTTCCGGCAGACTGCCGGCACCATAAGAAAGAGGGAGCGAATGAAACCGCTTGTAGCCATCGTAGGCCGACCGAACGTCGGCAAATCCATGCTCTTTAACCGCATCGTGGGCGAGCGGCTCGCCATCGTCGAGGACATCCCCGGCGTCACGCGCGACCGTCTGTACTCCGAATGCGAGTGGAACGGCGTCAAATTTGACGTCGTCGACACCGGCGGCATCGAGCCGTCGACGGACGACGAAATCCTCCTCTTCATCCGCGAGCAGGCTCAGATCGCCATTGACACCGCAGACGTGATTGTTTTGGTCACGGAGCTCGGCACCGGTGTCACCGCCGCCGACCGCGACGTCGCGCGGATGCTCTTAAAGTCCAGAAAGCCCGTCGTCCTCGCCGTCAACAAGTGCGACAAG
>JAKOSQ010000229.1 GCA_029777215.1 Bacillota bacterium | reverse complement strand
GCATACTCGCAGGTCGCATTGGACATGTAGTAGGTCGCGATGTCCATGGACCCCGTTCTCGGCGCGCGCAGGCGCACGGAGAAGCAGCGGTCCAAATTGAGCAGCACCTCTGGCATGTGGTAGCAGGTGTAGCCCACCGCCAGCTTGCCCTCGGCCTGTGCCTGCCGGACGAGCTCGTTGTTCGCGTCCTGCAGCAGACTCTCAAAGTAGTATAAATGCTTCAGATCTTTCAATTCTCCACCTCTTTCAGTTTCTCACACTTATATCCAAAGCCTGCAGCGCTCCACGCACGCCGTTGGCCAGAGGACTGTTTTCGGGCAGGTCCCAGACGCTTCTGCCCTCCACATCCGCGCGCGCATGCGCCGGATCGTCCGGGATGCACGCGAGCAGCGGAAGATCGCCGAGGTCCAGCAGGGGCCGGAGCGCCTCGTCGTTCATGCGGTTGACGATGACGCCGCATTTCTGATACATCGTCAGCTCGTCGGCCACGCGCCGGACGGTCTGCACGACCTGCGTGCCTTTTTTGCTGGGGTCGGTCACGAGCACGAGATGCGTGACCTTTTCCATGACGCGGCGGTTGATCTGCTCGACCCCCGCCTCGCCGTCGATGACGACAAAGTCAAATTCATCCGCCAGCGCCGAGATGACCTCGCGCAGGTAGGCGTTGACGCTGCAGTAGCAGCCGGCAGCCTCCGGGCGGCCGACGGCAATGAACGCGAAGCCGTCCGTTTCGACCATGGCGTTGAGCACGCGGAAGCGGGACTCGCCCAAAAGCTCCAGCGCGCGCTTTTTCTCGCGGCTGCCCTCTCCCGCCGCGACGATGTCCTTGCGGACGTCGTCGAGCGTGTACTGCGCGTGCACGCCGAGGGCCGTCTCCAGCCCGACGGCGGGGTCCGCGTCGATCGCGAGGATGCGTGCCTTGGGGTAGCTGCGCACAAGCTCGCGGACGATCGCCGCCGCGATCGAGGTCTTGCCCACGCCGCCCTTTCCGGCGAGCGCGATCACTGTTTTTTCCATGCCTGTCAGCTCCTTTTCATCCGGGTGGCCATATGTCATATATAGTGACATTTATAGGCGCAGTGCGGCGCTTTTTTCCGCCACAACAGACGCTTGTGGGTGCATTTTCTTTTCAGTCCTTATGACATTTAAAGATACAAGGCAGCGGTCCGCGGGCGGTACAAGCCCCCGTTGTACTGCCGCGCCGTTGTGTTGTGGCACTATAACCGAACTTTGCGCCCCGTCCAGGACGGAGCGCAAAGCAATTCAGATTTTTCCCTGAAAGGCGTCGATAAACAGATCGCAGAGGTGCGCCATGCGCGCCCCGTCGTCGAGGTCGCAGAGCGTTGAGCCCATCGCCTGCCGCTGCATGGTGCCGAGGATGGCGTCGTAGGCGTTGTAGTATATCTCCTTGACATCGGCGTTCGGGCTGACGCTGCCGTCGGCAAGGCCGGTCTTGATCGCGCGGACCAGGGGACTGTTCGAGTCCTCAAAGAGTCCGGGCGGACGCGACTGGATGTCCGCGCTGATGCCGGCGTTGTAAAGTGCCGTTTCGCAGTGGAGGATAAAGCGGACATAGTCCGGATTTTCCATGTAAAGGCCGGCGTAAAAGCGGAGCATGATGTCGATCTGTTCAATGCCGGACATGCCCTGATAGCCCTTTTCGCTCACGCGCTGCTCAACGCGCTTGGAGATGCGCTCCCAGAAGAGGAACGCCGTGGCGAGCACGAGGTCCGCCTTGCTGTCGAAGTAGCGGTACACGGAGCGCTCCGTCAGTCCTGCCGCCGCAGCGACGTCCTTGACGGTGGTCTGATCCACGCCGTTTTTGATGAAAAGCTCGAGACCTTTCTCGATCGTTAGTCTCTTATTTTGTTCACGAAGTTCTTCGAGTGACATACCTGCCTCCGCTAAGTTTCTGTCAGTCTCTTTGACATTTCTAACTATACCAGCTTTTCTGGCCATTTCAAGCGTTTTGCTGCAAAAATTATAGTCAAAAATGACAGCTCTGGTTTGTAATATTCGACCAGACGTTATTTTTTCGTCAAAGTCCCCCCTGCCGCTGGCCAAGCGGCAAAAGCCGTGCTATACTGGAGAAAATTCCGTGTGCGGAGGTGGCACTTTGGACTGGTTCGTCTATATTCTGCGCTGTGCGGACGGGACGCTCTACACCGGCAGCTCCACGGACGTCGACCGCCGCTGCCGAACGCACAACGCGGGCCGCGGCGCAAAATACACGCGCTCGCGCGCGCCGGTGACAGTGGTGTTCCGCGAGCGCTGCGGCGAAAAGTCCGCCGCCCTGCGCCGCGAGGCGGCGATCAAAAAGCTCACCCGCGCCGAAAAGCTCGCGCTGATCGCCGCGCAAAGCAAAAACTGAAACGCCCCTGCCGGGTCTGCCCCGGCAAGGGCGTTTTTTGCGCGCAAAAGGCCAGCTCCGGGCCTTATGCTTATTTTTGTGTTAGCTCGTTTTCAAGCTCCGTCCTGGCCCGGTCAACGGCGTCGCGGAGCGCGTCGTACACCTGCCCGGCGAGGGCCTGCACATCCGTCTCCGGTGCGGCGTTCGTCTGCGCCGGGACGCCGGCCGTCTGCTGGGACGCCGGGGCGCCCGCGCTCTGCGCGTCCGTGCCGCCGACCGCGGCGGACACAAGGTTCGAAACCCAGCGCGTGATTTCCCCCGTTTTCGCGTCCACCTCGCAGGAGATGCTGCCCGCCGGCGTTTCGATCTTCACTTTATAGACGAGTCTGCCGTCGGACATGTCGGCAGTGGCCTCCGCCGAAGCGGTGCTGCCGATCGAGACGCCCGCCTGCGCGCAGGCGCTTTTTTCCGCCGCGTCAGCACTGACGTAGCCGCTCACGGCCGCCGCGTCCGCCGTGGCGTCGAGCGACGCTTTCGCCCCGCCGTTCTCCGTGAGCGCGGCGAGCGCGCCAAGGGAAAGCTTTGACAGCTCTGTCTCGTTAAGCGCCGGCTCGTTTTCGGCAGTCTCGGCTATGAGGGCCGCGCGACCCTCTGAAATGCCGTATTTTTCAGCGAGCGCTGTGAGCGCCCCGTTTTTTTCCACGATTTGAGCGAGCACTGAGGCGGTCACGCCGCTCTCGCTGAGCGCCCGCGTCACGCTCTGCGTCACCGCCGCCTTGGCAGCGGCGTTTTCGTCCGCGTCCGCGCCGGTCACGCTCACGAGCACCGCGCCCTCGTCCGCGATGTCGCCCTGCGCCGCCATTGCGGAAACGACTGTCCGCACCGCCGTGTCGAGCGCCCGGCCCCGGAGCTTTCCACCGTTTTGCGCCGCGTCGAGCGCGGCACGCCCTTTTTCATCGAGTCCGGCCGCCGAGACGACGCGTCCGCTCCGGCTCACCTCGAGCTGCACGCTCGCGCCCGCGTCGAGCGTGACTGTGTATTCAGCGGCGCAGGCCTGCCGGTACTGGCCGATGCCAAAATAGCCGCCAACGAATAAAACGAGCATCGCAGCCGCCGCGTACAGCGCCTTGACCCATTTCCGTCCGGCGGGCCGCTTCGCCGCCGCGATCGGCATGACGCGCCGCTGCGCCTCCGGCGTACAGCACAGGAGAATGTTGGCGAGCACATCCGGCGTCTCGGCGGCGAGCTCGGCGGCGAGCCGTTTTTCTGTCTGTTCAGTTCGCATTGCCGTCCCCCTCCCTGAGTGTTTTTTCAAGCTTTTTTCTTGCCCTGCTGTATTTTGAGAGCACGGTCGGCAGCGGCAGCGCGAGCAGCCTGGCGATCTCAATGTGTTTGAGTCCGGTGACAGCGTGCAGCACAACGATCTGCCGCTCCTCGTCCGAGAGCACGCGCATCGCGGCTGAGAGCACGAGCCGCTGCTCCGTCCTTTCATAGGGACTCTCGGCGGCAGCGGTGAGCCAGACCTCCTCCGGGATGTCCGGCGTCCGGACCCGCTCGCGCAGAACGGACATGGAGAGGTTTTTTGCAATCGTCAAAATCCAGGCCATCGGCTTTCCCATGGGGCTGTAGCCCCTGGCGGCGGACCAGACGCGGACATAGGTGTCCTGCAAAACGTCCTGCGCGTCCTCGGCGTTTCGGACGATGGAGAGCGCAAAGCCGTAGACCGCGGTCCGCGTCTCCTCATAGAGAGCCGCGACCGCCGTCCTGTCGCCCGTCGCTATCGCCGCGATGAGCGTTTCCAGTCTGCTGTCGCTTTCCGCGGCAGCAGCTTCGGTTTGAACACTTGCATGCAGCAGCTTTCCTCGCCTCCTCACTGATGAGTTAACGCAAAAGGGCGCCGCTTTATTGCAAACGGCGTCCGATTTTTTGAAAAAGTTTTTAGTGAATAAAATTGGTTGGCGTCCACGCCTCGCGCTCGGGCCTCGGGACGTCCGCTCCGGCCATGGTCTTGAGGAGCCAGGCCATGTTGTTGCCGAGCGTTCGCATAATTTGAAGGCCCTCGCGGTCCTGCCGGACATCGTCCGGGGTGTTGCCGTGAACGGCGTTCCAGTATTGCGAGGTGACGATCGGCATCTGGTTGATGGAGAAATATTTGTTGAGCCGGTCAAAGCTCGCCGAAGCGCCGCCGCGTCTGCAGGAGACGACCGCGGCCGCGGGCTTGCCGGTCAGATACTGCCCGTGGGAATAAAAGAGTCTGTCCAAAATCGCGCACAGCGCGCCGTTCGGGCCGGCATAGTAGACCGGGGAACCGACGACATAGGCGTCCGCGCTCTCGACGGCCGGATAGAGCTGTGCGAGGGCATCGTCCTCAAAAATGCACTTGCCGGACTGCTTGCATTTGCCGCAGCCCATGCAGCCGTGCACCGGCTTTGCGCCGAGCTGGAAGAACTCCGTTTCGATGCCGTTGTTTTCGAGCGCGCCCGCAACCTCGGTCAGCGCCGTATAGGTGCAGCCCTTCGGGTGAGGGCTGCCGTTTATGAGCAGAACTTTCATGGTTCGTCCTCCGTTTCTGTTTGTGCGGTTTTGAACGCTGTCGGGGCAAACCGCTCATTATTAAATGTACACGAAACCGCGTCCTTATGCAAGCCCCGTCTTTTGTCCCCGCGCATTTTTTCGGCGGATGCGGGCACAATAGAGTCAAAAGACAGGGAGGTTTTCACATGGACGAAAAAAAGCGCGCGCAGAAAAAGCGCGGTGCCATCTACGATCAGTTTTACAATCTCAAATCCGTCGAGTCCGCCGAGGGGCTCACGGGCCTCGTTCCAACCGCGCCCAAGAGCGGCGACGAGCTCTCCGCCTACGCCGAGCTTGAGGGCATGCCGGTCGATCTCGACGACGGCGACTGAGGAAAATCGGCGTGGACAAGCGCCCCCGTTCGTGCTAAGATAGCTGCAAATCATCTTTACACGCACGGGGGCTTTCTCATGACAAAAACGAACGCGATGCGGCTGCTCGACGCGGCGGGCCTGCCCTACCGCTGCACTTCCTACGAATACGACGAGAGCGATCTTTCCGGCCTGCACGCCGCCGAACAGATCGGCATGCCGCCCGAGCAGGTCTTCAAAACGCTTGTGACGCGCGGGGACAAGACCGGCGTTGCGGTGTTCTGCATCCCGGTCGGCAGCGAGCTCGACCTGCGCAGGGCCGCCGCCGTCTCCGGCAACAAAAAGATCGAGATGATCCATGTCAAGGAGCTGCTGGGTCTCACGGGCTACATACGCGGCGGCTGCTCCCCCATCGGCATGAAGAAAAAATACCCAACCTATATCGACGAGACCGCCGCGCTCTGGGATGAGATCGCCGTGAGCGCCGGGCAGCGCGGCGAGCAGATCGTCATAGCGCCGAAAACGCTCATCGCCTTCGTCGAGGCCACCGAGGCGGACCTCACGGCATGACACGCGGCGGCGCCGCAAAAAAGCGATTTGAACTGTATTCGCGCCTTCGGGCGCGAACTCTGCGAGGCTGTTTTGACACGCGGCGGCGGTGCCGTCCCTCGGGACGGCGCCGCCACTTTCGTCGCTTTTCCTCCTCGGGGAAATCCGGAGTCCGCGCCTCGCTGGAGGTCAGGCTGCCCGGCTTCTGGCGGACCGCCGCGAAAAAGTTTCTCTCCCGCCTTTTCATTCCACCAATTCCATAGTATAATCTATCTATACTTTTTTGCGTGAGGTTACTGCTTATGAAAAACCAGCTCGTTCTTGTCCTCGATTTCGGCGGACAATATAAGGAACTTATCGCCTCCCGCGTGCGTCAGCTCTCGGTCTATTCGGAGATCAAGGCCGGCAGCACGTCGGCGGAAGAGATAAAGGCGCTCGCCCCCATCGGTCTCATCCTGACCGGCGGCCCGAAGAGCGTTTATGCGCCAGACGCCCCGCACTGCGACCCGAAGATTTTCGAGCTCGGCATCCCCGTGCTCGGCATCTGCTACGGCATGCAGCTCATGAGCTACACGCTCGGCGGCAAGGTCGGCCCCTCCGCCGGCGGCGGGGAGTATGGCCGCATCCGCACGCGCCTGACGCCGGACTGCCCGCTCTTTGACGGCGTGCCCGACAAGGGCATGACCCTCATGAGCCACGGCGACCGCGTCACGCAGCTGCCGGAGGGCTTTGTCTGCAAGGCCTCCACCGCCCGCTGCAAGATCGCCGCGGGGGTCTGCGAGGAGCGGAAGCTCTACTGCGTCCAGTTCCACCCCGAGGTGCGCCACACGGACCACGGCACGGACATTCTCCGCAACTTCCTCTATAAGCTTTGCGGCGCGAAGGGCGACTACAATATCGACGACTACCTCGAATGGGCGGTCGAAAACATCCGCGAGAAGGTCGGGGACAAAAAGGTCCTGCTCGCGCTCTCCGGCGGCGTCGACTCCTCGGTCTGCGCGGCGCTCATCGAGCGCGCGGCGCCGGGCTCTCTCACCTGCGTCTTTGTCGACCACGGCCTCATGCGCAAAAACGAGGGCGATCAGGTCGAGGCCGCGTTCGCGGACCGTCAGCTCAAACTCATCCGCGTCAACGCGGGCGAGCGCTTCCTTGCGAAGCTCAAGGGTGTCTCGGACCCGGAGAAAAAGCGCAAGATCATCGGCGCGGAGTTCGTTGCGGTCTTCCAGGAGCAGTCGGCCAAGCTCGGCAAGATCCCCTATCTCGCGCAGGGCACAATCTATCCGGACATCGTCGAGTCCGGCGGCGGCAGCACGGCCACGATCAAGAGCCACCACAACGTCGGCGGTCTGCCGAAGGACATCGGCTTTGACGGCCTTATCGAGCCGCTGCGGGGGCTTTTCAAGGACGAGGTCCGCGCGCTGGGCCGGAAGCTCGGTCTGCCGGACACGCTCGTGGAGCGTCAGCCGTTCCCGGGTCCGGGTCTCGCGGTGCGCGTACTCGGCGAGGTGACGGAAGAAAAACTCGCCATCCTCCGCGAGGCGGACGCAATCGCCTGCGAGGAGATCGGCAAGATGAAAAATCCGCCGAGCCAGTATTTTGCCGTGCTGCCGGGCGTCCGCTCGGTCGGCGTCGCGGGCGACGAGCGCCGCTACGACGAGGTCATCGCGATCCGCGCGGTGGAAACGACAGACTTCATGACTGCGGAGTACAGTCCCCTTTCCCACGCCCTCCTCTCACGCATCTCGAGCCGCATCTCGAACGAAGTCCCCGGCGCCGGCAGGATCGTCTACGACATCTCCGGCAAGCCGCCCGCTACGGTGGAGTGGGAATAAACACACAGCAAAAAACGCCCCGGGACCGCATGCGGTCCCGGGGTGTTTGGTTTTTTCTGCGCGGCGCTTATTCCGCCGCTTTCCCGTCGTCGAGACGGAACTGTACGGCGAGTTCCCGGAGCATATTCGCCTTGCTCGAGAGCTCCTCGCTGGCGGCGGCGGACTCCTCGCTTGTGGCGGAGTTCATCTGCACGACGTTCGAAACCTGTTCGATGTTGAGCGAGATTTGGTTGGCGGCCTCGGCCTGCTGGCGGAATTGCTCGGCAAGCTGACCGACGATGGCGTTGACGGCCCCGGACTTTTCCGCGACCTGCTTGAAGTCTTCGCTCGCCCGGCTGACCAGACTGCCGCCCTTTTCGACCGCCTCGATGGAGCTTTCGATGAGCGCGGTGGTGTTCTTGGCGGCCTCGGCGGACTTCTGCGAGAGATTTCTGACCTCGTCCGCGACGACCGCGAAGCCCTTGCCGGCGCTGCCGGCGCGGGCCGCCTCAACGGCGGCGTTGAGCGCGAGGATGTTCGTCTGGAAAGCAATGTCGTCGATGGCCTTGATGACCTTGCCGATGTTGCGGGAGGTCTCGCTGATCTCGTCCATCGCGGTGCTGACCTGCGCCATGGCCTCGGCGCTGCTGTCGATGATCGCGCCCGACTCGAGTGTGAGCGACTTGGCCTTCTCGGCCTCGGCGGCGCTTTCGGTGATCTGACCGGCGATCTCGCCGACGGTCGCGGAGAGTGTTTCCACGCTGCTCGCCTGCTCCGTCGCGCCCTGCGCGAGGGTCTGCGCGCCGTTGGAAACCTGTTCGCTGCCGGCGGAGACCTGCTCGGAGACCTCGCGGATCTCCGTAATGACCTGCGTGAGCTGGTCCTTGATGCGGCGCTCGGCGTTGAGCACGTTGCTGTAGTCGCCGAGATAGTGCTCGGGAACGCGGGAGTCAACCGTGAAGTTCCGGTTGGCCATCTCGCCGAGCGTATAGTCGATGTCGGCAATGACCTCATGGGTATTGACGCGCATTTTCTCCATATAGTCGTAGATGGCCTGGACCTCAAGGCAGTGCGACTCGACCTTGGGCATCTCCGAGTGGAAGTCTCCGTCGGACATGGTGTCGAGCCGCAAATAGCACGCGCGCAGCGGCTCTGCCACAAATTCGACGGCGCGGCGTATGCCCCACAGACCGAAGAAGATGAAGAACACGGTCAGACCCAGCAGGAGCAGTCTCGTACTCCCGAGCTGCGCCGAGAAGTCGCTGGCGGGCGCCGCGACCAAAACGCGCTACCCGTCTGAACCCTTCACGGAGGTGAGGGCGATCGTGTATTTTTCCCCGTCCTGTATCACGGTCACGGCGGCGTTCTCCCCGCTGCCCGCGCTGGCGGCGAGGGCCGTCTGGACGGATGTTGCCGCGGACGCGGCGTCGTTTGAGGCGACGAGCTTTCCGTCGGCGTCAACAACGGAGACGAGCGTATTTTTACTCACGGCGACCGTGTTGAGGACGTCCTGCATCGCATTC
>JAKOSQ010000228.1 GCA_029777215.1 Bacillota bacterium | reverse complement strand
GGTGCCGCCGCCGAAATAGACCGTGTCAATGTAGTACGGCGCCATCTGCGGCGCGGACTCCTCGATGTGGCGGATGAGCGCCTTCTGGTAGCGGTCCATGAGTTCGTCCTGGTTCGGCAGCGAGTAGAAGTCGCAGTAGGAGCACTTGCTTGCGCAGAAGGGAATGTGAATATAGACGCCGAGCATGCGGTCCATGGCGCGGCCTCCTTTTTATAGATAATATATCTATTTTATACGCTTGGTCGATGCGTGTCAACAAATGGCCGCGTTTTTCTTGCCTGTCCACCGCCGGCGGAAAAACTGCTGGGCCGGCGTCCGCTGCGGGGCGCAAAGAAAAGAAAACTGATGAGAACCGGCTCCGGGAAGCAAATTCCCGGAGCCGGTTTCACTTTTTTGACCATTGGGGCCCCATCAAGTCGCCGACTTGCTGGGGAAAGCCGGAGCAGCGAAGGATACGCAGCTCGCGGCGGCGTTAAAACAGCTCGCAGACGAGGTCGGCGTATTCCGCCGCGTTTTCGAGCGGGAGACCCGCGATGAGGATGCCCTGCGCGAGCAGAATTTTGGAGAGCCTGGCCGCGCGGTCCTTGTCGCCGGCGTCATAGGCTTCCTTGAGCGCCGCAAAGGCGTGGTGCTCCGCGTTGAGCTCCAGAACGTGGTTCGCGTGGATGTTCTGGGCCATGTCGTTGCCCTTCATGAGCATGAAGTATTTTTCCATCTCAATGGAGATTTCACCGTCGGACGTGAGGAAGACCGGGGCGCTCACGAGCTTGCCGCTGATGCGGACATCCGTCACCTCGTCGCCGAGGGACTCCTTCACGAAGTCGAGCAGTTCCTTGTTCTCCTCCTGCTTTTTCTCAACGTCCTCCTTCTCCTCCTCGGTTTCGAGGCCGAGGTCGTCGGTCGTGACGTTGCAGAGCTTGCAGCCGTCGAATTCCTCGAGGCGGCGCATGATGAAATCGTCCACGTCGTCCGTGCAGTAGAGGATTTCGTAGCCCTTCTGGCGGACCTGCTCGGCCTGCGGCAGGGCCTCGGCGCGCTCAATGGAGTCGGTGCAGGCGTAGTAGATGAGCTTTTGGTCTTCGGGCATCTTGGTCTTGTACTCGCGGAGCGGGACGAGCTCCTTTTCCTTGCTGGAATAGAACATCAGAAGGTCGGTGAGCAGTTCCTTCTTCTCGCCCTGGTTCTGGACGATGCCGTATTTAAGCTGGGTGGCGAAGGCGCTGTAGAACTTTTCATAGTTCTCGGGTTCCTCGTCCATGAGGCGGCGGAGCTCGTTTTTGACCTTCTTTTCGAGGTTGTTCTGGATGATCTTGAGCTGGCGACCGCTCTGCAGCGTCTCGCGGGAGATGTTGAGCGGGAAGTCGGGGCTGTCCACGACGCCGCGGGTGAAGCGGAAGCAGTCCGGGATGACATCCTTGCAGCGCTCCATAATCATGACGCCGTTGGAGTAGAGCTGCAGGCCCGGCTCAAACTGATCGGAGAAGAAATTCGTCGGCGCGCGGCCGGGGATGAAGAGGAGCGCCTTGTAGGTGACCTGACCCTCGGCGTTGACGCGGATGGTCGCCACCGGCGGCTCATAGTCGTAGTAGATGTTCTCGTAGAACTGGTCGGATTCTTCCTTCGTGACCTCGTCCTTGTCGCGCTGCCAGATCGGGACCATGGAGTTGATGACCTCTTCGCAGGGGGTCTCGACGTCCTTCATGACCGGTTCGCCGTTTTCGTCCTTTTCGCCGGTGTCGACCTGCTCCATGCGCATGCCGTCCATGACGATCGGCCAGCGAATGAAGTCGCTGTATTTTTTGACGAGCTGACCGATGGACATCTCGTTGAGGTAGCGGGTGTATTCGGACTCCTCGACGTCCTCTTTGATGTGCATGATGACGTCCGTGCCGACCGTGTCCTTTTCACACGCCTCGACGGTGTAGCCGTCGACGCCGGCGCTCTCCCACTTCCACGCCTCATCGGAGCCGTAGGCCTTGGTGATGACGGTGACCTTGTCCGCGACCATGAACGCCGAGTAGAAGCCGACACCGAACTGACCGATGATGTCGAGATCGGCGGCGTCGCCGCCCTTGTCCATGGCTTCTTTAAACTTTTTGGAACCGGACTTCGCAATAACGCCGAGGTTGTTCTCCAGCTCCTCCTTCGTCATGCCGATGCCGTTGTCCGAAACGGAGATGATGCGGTCCGGCTCGGAGACGCCGAGCTTGATCTTGAAGTCGCTGCGCTGCAAGCCAACGTTTTCATCCGTCAGCGAGAGGTAGCAGAGCTTGTCGATCGCGTCGCTCGCGTTGGAAATGATCTCGCGCAGGAAAATTTCCGGGTGCGTGTAGATCGAGTTGATCATCAGATCGAGGATGCGTTTAGATTCTGTTTTGAACTGTTTCTTTGCCATGTTTAAACAGACCTCCTATGTGAAGAAAAAATTTCAGTAACTAATATCTTAACACGTTTTTGCGATTTTTCAACCGTTTCTCGGCGCCGATCGCTGAATTTTGTCCACTTGCGCCAAATCGTCACCCGGCGGGGCGAAACTGTACGGTCGAAGAGCAAATTAAAGATTGTTTTCCAGTGAAAGCATGCTATAATGAAGTCAGCAGGGCAGTACCCGCCCCGAGACGGTAGTCCGCCAGGATGCCTATACCGCAAGAAGGAGTGAACAGTATGAAATTTATCTTCACAGAAAAGAAAGTCAAGGTCCCCGACGAAGTCAAGGAGTATGCCGAGCGCAAGGTCGGCAAGCTGGACCGCTTTTTCCGCGGCGACTCGACGGCCCATGTGACCTTCAGTTCCGAGCGCGGCAGGTACAGAGTCGAGGTCACGATTGAGAACAACGGCACCTTCTATCGCGTGAGCGAGCTCACGGGCGACATGCACGCATCCATCGATTCGGCCTGCGCAACGCTGGTCGGCCAGATCCGCAAGAACAAGACCCGCCTTGAAAAGCGTCTGCGCGAGGGCGCGTTTGAAAAGGCCGCCGACGAGGAATTCCTCCCGCAGGACGTCCCCGAGGAGGGCGAGTTCACCATCGTCCGCAGCAAGCGCTTCCCCATCAAGCCGATGACCGCCGAGGAAGCGATCCTCCAGATGAACCTTCTCGAGCACGAGTTCTTCGCGTTCAAGAACATCGACGAGGGCAACGCCTTCTCCGTCGTCTATCGCCGCAACAACGGCGGCTACGGCCTGCTGAGCGACGAGAAATAATCACTTCAAATATAACAAGAGGAACGGGTTTTCCCGTTCCTCTTTTTTGTTTCGCAGAATTCGTGCCCGCAGGCAGACTGTCATTGATTACTCTGGCGCCTTCATGCTCTCGACCATGCTGATGCGCTTGAGCTTGCCGCCGAGGATGAGGTCGACGAGCACGCCGAAGAGCATCGTCAGCGCCGCCGAATAGACAAAGCTCAGCGGGTAGACGCTGCGGCCGAACATGATGATGTCCATTTCCGCCTGTCCCATGACGTAGCGGTGCAGAAACACGCCGAGCACCAGCCCCAGCGCGCAGCCGATCGCCGTGAGCACCACGGACTCGCGCGAGACGTAGGCCCGGGTCTCCCGGTCCGTGAAGCCGAGGACCTTGAGCGTGGCGATCTCCTTGATGCGCTCTTCGATGTTGATGTTCGTGAGATTGTAGAGCACGACGAAGGCCAGCAGCGCGGCGCAGAGAATGAGGACAAAAACGATGGTGTTGATCTTTTCAAGCTCGTCGTCGACTGCCTTTTTCGTGTCCGCGGCGCTCACAAGGCCTGCGACGGCGTCGCTCGCCAGCGCCGCACGGTCAAAGCGCGCGGCGGCGCTGTCGCTGTCCGTGAGCTTCACGGTGAGCGCGTTCATTTTGAGCGACTGCCCCAGCGCGGCGCGCCAGGTCGCGGCGTCCATGAAGACAAAATTGCTGACGTAGTTTTCGCAGATGCCGGAGAGCTTGAAGGTCCCGCTGTTGCCGTCTGCGTCGCTGAGCGTGAAGCTGTCACCGACCTTGAGGTCCAGCATCTCGCTCGCGCGCTCCGTGAGCACGACGCTGCCGGGCGCAAAGGCGATCGGCGCGCCGCTCTGGCGGACGTGCAGGTCGACGAAGCCGTCGAGATCGGCGCAGTTTTCGGGGATAAAGGAGTAGACGTCGAGGGACTTTTCACCCTTTTTCACCGTGACGCTCTGGTAGCTGACGGCGGCATCGCCCGAGACCATGCTGCGGTCGGCGAGCAGCGCCTGCAGATCGCTGTCCGCGAGCGGGTCGCTGCCCGTGAGCATGACGAGCGAGTCGTAGGTGAAGACCGCGCCGTACTGCCGCGCGGAGACTGTGTCAAACGAGTCGCGCAGGCCGAAGCCCGTCACGAGCAGGGCCGTGCAGCCCGCAACGCCGATGACCGTCATCAAAAGACGCTTTTTGTAGCGGAAGAGGTTGCGCGCCGTGACCTTGTGGGTGAATTTCATGCGGGACCACAGCGGCGTGACGCGCTCTAAGAGCACACGCTTGCCGGGGTCCGGGGCCTTCGGCAGCATGAGCTGGGCGGGCTTTTCTCTGAGCGTCGCATTGCAGACCCAGACGGTCGCGAGCAGGATGAACGCGATCACCGCGCCGCTCGTCCCGAGCGCGTAGGGCCAGATGAGCAGATAGCGGAACGCCGGCAGAACGTACATCATCGTGTAGCAGTTCCAGACGATCGCCGGGAACAGGCGGTAGCCGATCGCAAAGCCGACGACGCTGCCGAGCACCGAGGCCAGAAGCGCGTAGCGCACATACTTGCCCATGATGACGCCGCGGCTGTAGCCGAGGGCCTTCATCGTGCCGATTTGCAGCCGCTCCTCCTCGACCATGCGGGTCATGGTTGTGAGCGAGACGAGCGCCGCCACGAGGAAGAAGAAAAACGGGAAGACCTTGGCGATGGAGTCGACCTTTTCGATGTTCGAGT
>JAKOSQ010000227.1 GCA_029777215.1 Bacillota bacterium | reverse complement strand
CGGCTCGCGCATGAGCTTTTGCTCAAGCTCGGCCCGGCCCTGCGTGATGCGCTTTCTGGCCTCCCAAACGCGGTTCGACAGCCAGTTCTGCTTGCGCAAATATTTCAAAATTGCGCCGCGGATGCCGAGATAACTGTAGGTGTCGAAGCTCGCACCGCGGTCCGGGTCGTAGCGGTCGATGCATTCGATGAGGGCGAGGACGCCCTGGTTGAAGAAATCCTCAAAGGGGATGTTGGACAGTAGGATTGAGCGCATACTGTAGATCGCGACGTTCACGAACTGGAGATAGTGCATGACGAGCTGGTTGCGCAGCTCGACGTCTCCGGTGGTTTTGTAGCGGCGCATCACTTCCTCGGGGTTGATAACCTTGTCTTCTTCCGTATGCTTTTTACTGGGTGAAGCCATGGTCTTCCCCCCTCTCCGAAGATTTCATGCCGCCCGCTCAAACCTTCACGACGCCAAACGACTGAACCTGAACAGAAGGATCGAGGTCGTTGAAGGAGAGGACGGTGACGTTGGGATAAAACTGATCGATCAGCTTTTTGTAGTAGATGCGGACGACCGGCGAGGTGAGGATGATCGGCTCCTGAACGAGCTTTCTGACCTTGTCGATCTGGTCCTTCGTGCCCGCGACGATCCGCTGGATCATCTCCGGCTCAAGCGTGAGGTACGCGCCGCCCTCCATCCGCTTGATGCTCTTGAGAATGGCGTCCTCGATCTCGCTGTCGAGTGTGATAACCTTGATCTGGCCTGCAGCGGAAAATCTGCGCGTGATGGTGCGCTTGAGGGACTGGCGGACATACTCCGTGAGCATGTCGCTGTCCTTGACGGTCGGTGCGTAGTCGGAGAGCGTTTCGAGGATGATCTCCATGTCGATGATTGGCACACCCTCGCGCAGAAGGTTTTTGAGGACGTGCTGCAACTCTCCGGTCGTGACGACGTCGGGCACGACGTCGTCGGCGATGGTGCTGGGGTCGTTTTTCTTGAGGTTTTCGAGCATGTGCTTGACCTCCTGCCGCGTGAGCAGCTCGAAGGCGTGGCGGTTGATGAGCTCGGAGAGATGCGTGATGATGACGGAGGTCGGGTCGATGAGGGTGTAGCCAGCCATTTCGGCGCGGAGCTTTTTGTCCTCGCTGATCCAGACGGCCGGCATGCCGAAAGCCGGCTCGACCGTATCGATGCCCTCAATGGCGCTGGCGGGGTCGAGGTTGTCCGGCGCAAGACCGAGATAATGGTCGACGAGGACCTCGCCGATCGCAACGGACTCGCCGCGCAGGAGGATCTCGTACTGGTTGGGGTTGAGGCTGCCGCTGTCCTTGAGGCGGATGGCCGGGATGACCATGCCCATGTCGTCGGCAAACTGCTTTCGCAGCATGACGACGCGGTCGAGGAAGTTGCCGTTTTTTTCGTCGACCAGAGGAAGCAGGCTGTAGCCGAAGGCGACGCTGATGGCGTCGACATTGAGAAGTCCGTAAACGTTGTCGAGGTTGCGGTAGTAGCTGACCTCGCTTGTGACCTCCTCCGTGACCTGCGGGGGCGCTTCGGCGGTCTGGGCGGCGGTGCGGGTGCGGCGCTGGAGCATCAGGCCGGTGCCGATCAGCAGAGCGGAGACCGACAGCACCGCAGCGGGCGGAAAGCCGATGAACATCATCAGCGGCAGCACCGCGCCCGCGATGATGAGCACGCGCGGCTGGGCGGAAAACTGCCGGATGACCTCGGTGTTGAGATCCGCCTTGGAGGCGGAGCGCGTGACGACCATACCGGTCGCGATGGAGATGAGCAGCGCGGGGATCTGGGACATGAGGCCGTCGCCGACCGTGGCGATGGAGTAGACGTGGATGACGTCCTGAAAGCTGCCGCCGTTGACAATGCCGACGACGAGGCCGCCGAGGAGGTTAATGAGCGTGATGATGATGGACATGATCGCGTCGCCCTTGACGAACTTCGAAGCACCGTCCATGCTGCCGAAGAAGTCCGCTTCGCGCTGAATTTTTTCGCGGCGCTCCTTGGCCTGGCTCTCGTCGATAATGCCGGAGCTGAGGTCGGCGTCAATGGCCATCTGTTTGCCGGGCATCGCGTCGAGGGTAAATCTCGCGGAGACCTCCGCGACACGCTCGGCGCCCTTGGTGATGACGATGAACTGCACCAAAACGATGATGAGAAAGATGACAAGACCGACGATGACGTTTCCCTTGATGACGTATTCGCCGAAGGTCTTGATGACTTCGCCCGCGTAGCCGTTGCGCGTGAGGATGGAACGGGTCGAGGAGACGTTCAGACCGAGGCGGAACAGGGTCGTCAGCAGGAGCAGCGAGGGGTAGATGGAAAACTCCAGCGGCTCCGTGATGGACATGGTGATGAGCAGAATAATGAGGGACAGCGACAGGTTCAGAATGAACAGAAAGTCCATCAGCTGCGTCGGCAGCGGCACAATGAGAAGGATGACGATCAGTATGATAAAATACGCTATAGCATTGTTAAATACTTTTATCATTCTAATCCGTATCCTTTTTCCTGAGGCTGTAAACGTAGGCCAACACTTCCGCGAGCGCGCGGTAAAACTTTTCGGGCACTTCCGCGTCGAGCGGGACGGCGTCGTAAATGGCGCGGGCAAGCGGTTTGTTTTCGGTCACATAAACGCCGCTGGCCTCGGCCGCTGCGACGATGCGGAGCGCGAGAGAATCGACGCCCTTGGCAACAACGACTGGCGCGCGGTCCTTTTCGCGGTCATAGCGGATTGCGATGGCAATATGGGTCGGGTTTCGGATGACGACGTCCGCCGTGGGGACCGCCTGCATCATGCGCTGCCTGGCGCGCTCCTGCTGAATCTGGCGGATGCGGCCCTTGACCTCCGGGTCGCCCTCGGTCTGCTTGTACTCATCCTTGATCTCCTGCTTGGTCATGCGGAGGTTCTTTTCATATTGCTGCCATTGATATAGATAGTCCGCCGCGGCGACGGCCACGAAGATGGCGCAGGCCTTTTTGATGATCTCCATGATGACGGCGCCGGTCTTGGAAAGCGCGCCGAGATAGCTCATATCCATCATCTGCGGCAGTACGAAAATTTCGTTTTTAAGGATCGAATAGATCACATAGAGCAAAATGACGATCTTGAGGATCGACTTGAGCAGCTCCACGAAGGCCCGCATGGAGAACATGCGCTTGAAGCCCTTGAGCATGCTGATGCGCTCGGCCTTGAACTGAAAACCCTTGGTGGAAAACAGGCCCCGCGTCTGAAACATGGTCGCGATCGAGGCGACCGCGATGCACACCAGCAGCGGGATCATCGCCGTTTTGGCGAAGGTGACGAGGCTGGTCATGAGGTAGGACTGCAGCTGCGTTTGGGTCACGGCGCGCGTCGTTCCCGCGAGAGCGACGAAATGGCTGATGAGGTCCTCCATGTCGCGCATTGCAGCCGGCATCCGGGATTGGAGAACATAAAACGTGGCAATCAGCGTGAAGATCGTCACGACCTCCTCGCTTTGAAAGACGTTACCGCGTTTTCGTTCGTCTTGTCGCCGTTTTGGTGTGGCTTTTTCTGTCTTTTCGCCCGGCACTTTATCCCCCCTTGGTGCGCACGGGGCCGCCCGCTACAGCAGCTTCAGCAGCTCCTGCGAAGCAACGAACACCTGGTTGATGTATTTTTCAATAAACTCCGTCGTGGGGACGGCGAAGGCGAAAAGCAGGGTCATCCCGAGAATGATGTTGAGCTGAAACTGCACCGCGAAGACGTTGATCTGCGGAATGAGCTTCATGAGCACGCCCATCGCGATCTCCAGAATGAAGGAGGCGGCGATAAAGGGCAGCGCGAGGTGGATGATAAGCCCGAAGGCATAGACGAACTGCGCGCAGAGAAACTGCGGGACATTCTCACCGAAGTGCATGCCGCCGAGACTGACGAGATCGAAGGTGGAATAGATGAGCTTTATGAACACCAGATGGCAGTCCGTCACGAAAAAGTAGACGACGAACATGATCTGAAAGAGGTTGCCGGTGAGAGACACCTGGATGTTCGTGCCCGGGTCGAAGGCTTTGGACATCGACAGGCCGAAGCCCATATCGATGACGTCGCCCGCGACGAAGAGCATGTAGTAGTAAAACTGAAAGAGCATCCCGAAGCAAAAGCCCGTAAAAAGCTCCTTGAGCATGGCGAGAAACAGCCCGAAGCCGCCGAGCGCTTCGATGGAGGCGATGCTCGTGCCCGGCGCGATGAGGATCGTCAGCAGCAGGACAAGGCCCGTGCGGATGCCGGTCGGGACATTTTTTCGGGCGAGCAGCGGGTTAAAGAGGATCATTCCGCCGATGCGGCAGAACACAAGCGCAAAGGCGTTGATCGCCGCGATGGAAAACGTGAGCTCCATGCTACAGCCCCGCCGCGTAGTTCATGATGGACTGGAAAAAGTCCGTCATACTCGTGAGCATCCAGGAGCCGAGGATGATGAGCAGGATCGCGATTGCAACGATCTTCGGAACGAAGGTCAACGTCTGCTCGTGGATCTGCGTTGCGGCCTGGAAAATGGAGATGACAAGGCCGATGACGATTGAAACAATCAGGAGGGGCGCCGAGAGCTTGAGGATCAGCCAAATTGCTTCCTTGAGCAGGGTCATCGCTTCGCTCTGGGTCATTTTTCTCACTCCTGACTGATGGGATTATTAAGTCTGAAAGCTCTTGACGAGCATTTCCATGACGAGGGACCAGCCGTCCACGACGACGAAGAGCATGAGCTTGAACGGCAGCGCGATCATCGACGGCGGGAGCATGACCATGCCCATGGACATAAGGGTGCTCGCGACGATCATATCGATTACCATAAAGGGTAAAAACAGCAGAAAGCCGATCATGAAGCCGCGCTTGAGCTCGCTCGTCACAAAGGCCGGGACGATTACCTGCAGGCCGAGGCTCAGGAGCTTTTCCGTGTTGATCTCCTTAATCTCCGCCTGCTTTGACAGTGAGAGAAAGAGGTTGAGGTCCTCGGTTTTGGTTTGCTTGAGCATGAATTCCTTGAGTGGGACCTGCGCCTTGGTTAGGCACTCCTGCTGGGTGATCTGGCCGCTTTCAAAGGGCTGTATCGCGTCGGTGTTCATCTTGCTCAGCGTGGGGTACATGATAAAAAACGAGAGGAACAGGGAAAGGCCGATGATGACCTGGTTTGGCGGCGTCGTCTGCAGACCAATTGCGTTGCGCAAAAAGGAAAAGACAATGACGATGCGTGTGAAGCTCGTCATGAGCAGGAGCATCGACGGCGCGATCGCGATCAGCGCGAAGGTGAGAAGCAGGCGCAGCGCGTCCATGTCGCCGCTGCCACCGCTCGTATCGATTGAAAAGGTCACAGGCGCGGCGAGCGCGTGGATGGTCAGCAGCGCGGAAAAATTCACGAGCGCCAGCGAGACGGCCAACAGCTTCAGCCACTTTTTATCTTTTTGCGACACTCTGCGCGGTTTTTCGCGCGGCGTGCTTATGCGTGGCATCATGGTGTGTGCTCTCCTTCGTCCTGTTTTTTGCCGAAGCCTCGAAGCGCCGTTTTGAAGGCGGCGGAAAAGTCCGTTTTCGGGCTCTCGCCGCTGTCCGGCGGGGTAAGCGTTTCCGGGTCGAGCTCGCTGAGAAGGGTAAACTCGCGGGGCGTCGCTCCAACGAGGAAAGCTCTTCCGGCGGCTTCGACGATAAGCAGTGCGCCGTCCTTGCCGACGGCCTGACTTTCCAGGATGGAAAGGTTTTTCGTCGCGCCATAGCGGGTGCGATAGTGCTGACCGAAGTATTTTGAAAAATAGTACGCGCCCACAAAAACGGCAATCATCAGAGCGAGCGTTCCAACAATCGACAGCACCTGTCTTCCGTCCACGGTTCTCACCTCCCCCGGAAATGTGCGCTGCGCCCGGACGCGGCTGCCCGGGCAAAGTATATTTTAGAGCGGCAGAATCTTGTTGACGGTCTGAACGATGCGGTCGGCCTTGAAGGGCTTGACGATGAAGTCAAGCGCACCGAGCTTGATGGCGTCCATGACCATGGCCTCTTGGCCCATGGCGGAGCACATGACGACCTTGGCGTCGGGATCGTTGGACTTGATCTCGCGCAGCGCATCGATGCCGTTCATGTTCGGCATGGTGATGTCCATGATGACGAGGTCGGGTTTGTTTTCCTTGTAGAGCTCAACGGCGCGCGCGCCGTCTTCACCCTCGATGAAATCTGTATAGCCGGCCTTGGTGAGATGGGTCTGGACCATCTTTCTCATAAATCCGGCATCATCAACAACCAGAATTTTGTACATTTCCTGTATCCCCCTATTTGTTTACTTCTTTGTATCTAATGAGTCGAGCAGATCCTTTGTGCCGACGATCTCGGTGATGCGGACGCCGAAGTTATCGCCGACAACGACCACGTCCCCGTAGGCGAGGAGCTGACCGTTGACCATGATCTCGGCGGGCGAGCCGGTTTGCTTGTCAAGCTCGATGACCGAGCCCTGTCCGAACTCGAGTACATCCTTGATCTTCTGCTTGGCGCGGCCGACAATGACCGATACTTCAAGATTGACCCCCATGAGCATACCCATGTTGTTGGGGTAGGCGTTCCCCGTGCCGCCTGGTCCTGCAAATTCGGGGAAGTCCGCCTGCTTGACGTTCACCACGGGCGAGGCAAAGCGGACGTTGGAATGCGGCTCCTGATAGCCGCCGTAAGGCTGCTGAGGCGGGTAATACTCGCCGCCGTAGGGCGGCTGCATGTAGGGCTGCTGGTAGGGCGTTTGATACGGCGCTGCGGGCGGCTGGGCCCGCGACGGCATCTGGTACTGCGGCGGATAGGCCTCCGGCGCGGGCGGCTGGTAGGGCTGCTGATACGGCTGAGTCGGCGGCTGCGGTGCGGGCGGCTGGACCGGCATCGGTTGCGGGATTGGCGCCGGGGCGGGCGCGCTCTGCGGCGTCGGGATCGGCTGCGGTGTTGGAGCCGGCTGCGGTGCCGGGGCCGGCTGCGGTGTTGGAGCCGGTTGGGGTGCCGGGGCCGGCTGCGGTGTTGGAGCCGGCTG
>JAKOSQ010000226.1 GCA_029777215.1 Bacillota bacterium | reverse complement strand
GGCGGAGATCCAGTAGCTCCCCTCAAAGCCCAGCGGCAGCAGGGCATAGACAACGTAAAACACATAGCCCGTACCGAAGCGGCGGCGGAAGACCGCGTGCAGCAGCACGCCGGAGACCGCGTACATCGCCGAGAGGATCGCGACAGCGACGATCATATTCCCCCAGAATCGACACCAGACGTGCACATCCGTCAGCCCCGCGAGCGGACGCGCGGAGAAAGAACCGAGCGCGACGAGGTGCCCGAGCCAGTCGGGATAAAACGCGTTGAAGTTGTGATATTGGATGTAGTCGTCGAGCTGTATATAATATGTAAGGCCGTAGTAGCAGTAGCGGATCATGATGAGTCCGAAGAGCAAAACAGCCGTGAGCACGTCCAGCCGCAGACTGCCGCGGTCCGTGCGAAGTCTTGTCTTTTTCAAACGCTGCGCTCCTTTACAGACCGCCGGATCCGCTGGATATCGCGAAACATGCGATAGCTGTCCCGCAGGACGCGGACCTTGGAGTCCCTGTGGTTGACGATCTTTACGGGGTATTCGACAACGCGCAGACCGAGTGCGTCCGCAAGCATGAGGACCTCAAAATCAAACGCGAAGCGGTCGTTTTCGCAGCGGGTGAAGATGGACTGCGCCGCCGCGCGGGTATAGGCCTTGATGCCGCACTGGGTATCGTAGCGGAAGCCGGCCATTCTGCCGGTGAGGAAATGGAAGCATCGGCTGGCGGCAAGGCGAAGGAAGGGATAATCGGCGTAGCCCTCGGGGTGCAGCTCGCGCGAGCCGACCGCGAGGTCCGCCCCGCCGGCGAGCAGCGTGAGCATGCCCGGCACGACCTCGAGCCCGTAGGCGAGGTCCGCGTCCGTGCAAACGATAAAGTCGCCCGTCGCGGCGAGGATGCCCTCGCGCACGGCGCTGCCCTTGCCGCGGTTCGGCGTGTGCGAAACGACGCGCAGATGCGCGTCGGAGATGCTCTGCGCGATCTCGCGCGTCCGGTCCGTACTGCCGTCGTCCGATATGATGAGCTCGTAGTCCCCGCCGCTGTGCTCCGCCAGAAAGCGGAGCGCGGTATCGATCGTATCCGCGAGGATCGTCTCCTCGTTGTATGCGGGGATCACCAGTGAAAGTTTCTGATTTTGCATGCCTGCCTCCCGCCCCTGCTGCCGACCGGGGACTTCCATGATTTTACGCCATTTTCCCGTTCTTGTCAATCCGATTGGGCCGCGGCGCTGCCCCACATCTATATCTTGTGTCCGCGTTGCCTTCGTTTCAATTTTTGCAACAATATATGTGTTTTTTTGCTCTGCGGCCCTTGTAATTCCGACAGGCGCGGTTTAGAATGGAATTATCGAAAACTGCATTGGAGGCAGCACATGCGCATCTGTGGTCTGCAAAAACTCACGCTTCTGGATTTCCCGGGAAAATTTGCCGCGACGGTCTTCACCGGCGGCTGCAATCTGCGCTGCCCGTTTTGCCACAACGCCTCGCTCGTCACGCGCGCGGCGCAGGCGGAGGACATCCCCGAAGCGGACGTACTCGCCTTCCTCAAGACCCGCGTCGGCAAGCTCGACGGCGTGTGCGTCACGGGCGGAGAACCGCTGCTGCAGCCGGATCTTGCGGATTTTCTCCGCGCGGTCCGCGCGCTCGGCTTTGCCGTCAAGCTCGACACGAACGGCTGCTTCCCGGAGGCGCTCGCCGCGCTTCTGGATGAAAAGCTGCTGGATTACGTCGCTATGGACGTCAAAAACGCCCCCGCAAAATACCCGCAGACGGTCGGCATCCCGGATTTTGACGTGACCCCGGTCCTCAAAAGCGCCGCCCTCCTCAAGGCCTCCGGCATCCCCTACGAGTTCCGCACAACCCTCGTCGGCACGCTGCACGAGCTCTCGGACATGGCCGGCATCGGCGGAATCATCGACGGCGTTCCGGTCTATTATCTGCAGAATTTTGAGGACAGTGGTGACCTCGTCGGCTGCAAAACCGCCGAAGAAACGGCGGCGCTCGGCGGCTTTTCGCCCGACGCGCTGCGGCAGTTCTGCGCCGCCGCCGCGCCCTACGCCGGGCGCGTTGTGCTCCGCAATTGACAATAGTACACAATATTTAGTGGCTGATTTGGCGTTTTCCCCCTTGACAAACACAAGATATAATCGTATGATAATCCAGCACCGACCAGAAGTGCCCAATTTTCATATTAATAACAAACCAGCTTTTTAGGAGGTTTTTCAACATGTATCAGGTAGTCAAAAGAGACGGGAAGGTCGTGGACTTCAATCTTTCCAAGATCGCCATCGCCATCACCAAGGCGTTCGACGGACTGGACAAGCAGTACACGCCCGACATTATCGATCTGCTCGCGCTCAAGGTCACCGCGGACTATGAGGGCAAGATCAGAGATGGCCTGATCGGTGTTGAGTCCATCCAGGACAGCGTCGAGGACGTGCTCGTGCAGGCGGGCTATGCGGACGTGGCCAAGGCCTACATCCTCTATCGCAAGCAGCGCGAGAACATCCGCAACATGGAAGGCACCATGCTCG
>JAKOSQ010000225.1 GCA_029777215.1 Bacillota bacterium | reverse complement strand
TCTTCGATTTCGTTTTTCTTCTCGCGCGTCATGAGCATCTTGAGCACCCCCGTGACGGGCGCGCCGTTGTAAAGGACGTTGTACGCCGCCTCGGTGATCGGCATTTCGACGCCGACCTTTTTGCTCATCGCGTAGCCCGCGGCGGCGGCATAGTAGCCCTCGACCACCGCGCCGACCTGCTTCATGGCCTCGTGCACCTCGACGCCCTGCCCGATAAGGATGCCTGCGCGGCGGTTGCGCGAGTGCATCGACGTGCAGGTGACGATGAGATCGCCCATGCCCGTGAGCCCCGCGAAGGTCTCCTTGCGGCCGCCCATCTTTTCGCCGACGCGCGCGATCTCTGTGAGGCCGCGCGTCATCAGCATCGCCTTCGTGTTGTCGCCATAGCCCATGCCGTCGCAGCAGCCGGCGCACAGGGCGATAACGTTTTTGAGCGCCGCGCCGAGCTCGACACCGACGACGTCGTCGGACGCATAAACGCGGAAGCGCTCGTTCATGAAGACGTCCTGCACCCACTCGGCCACCTTCATGTCCGGGCAGGCGGCAACGACCGCCGTCGGCACGCGCCGGCCGACCTCCTCCGCGTGGGACGGCCCCGAGAGCGCCGCAACGACGTTTTTGCCGCCGAGCTCCTCCTCGATGACCTGCGTGAGCAGCAGAAAACTGCCGTTTTCAATGCCCTTCGAAACCGAGACGACCACCGTCTCCGGGTCGAGCAGAGGGGCCATTTTTTTTGCCGTATCGCGCACGGCAAAGCTCGGCGTCGCGAGGACAACCAGCGCCGCGCCCTTTACGCAGTTGAGGTCGCTCGTAAGCTTCAAACCGTCCGGGATCGGGACGCCCTTGAGCATCGGGTTTTCCTTCGCCGCGCGGATCGTCTCGCTCTCCTGCTGCGAAAAGCTCCAAAGCGTCACGTCGTTTCCGTTTTCCAAAAGCAGGAGCGCCAGGGCCGTTCCCCAGCCGCCGCTGCCGACAACCGCAATTTTCATCGTTTTGACCGTTCCTTTCATCTTGTCCGCGCCGTCTTGTGACATCCGGGCAGCCCCGGAAAAGCGCGCGGGCAAATGGAATATTTGCTTTTCGGAGGCCGCATCGCGCGAAACCGCGCCGCGCGCGTTCACTCCATTGGGGTTATCTTAACCCGTACAGGAAAAAAGCGCAAGCGCGGCGCGCTGTTTTTATGGAATTAGAGCGACAGGCCCTTGAGCGCTTCGACAATTTCCTCAAAAGCCATGCTGTGCGACGCCTTGACGAGCACCGCGTCGCCCTTTTGCAGCAGCTTCGGAAGCACCGAAATGAGCGAAGTTTTGTCCGCGAACCAGACGGCGGCCTCGCCGAGCGAGGCGCTGGCCCCGGCGGCAATCTCCTGCGCGAGCGGCCCGCAGGTCACGACGAGAGCGCAGCCGGTCTTGACCGCGTGCGCGCCGGTGTCGAAGTGGAGCTGTTTTTCGTTTTTGCCCAGTTCTTTCATGTCGCCCAGAATGCAGACGTGGCGGCCCGGCAGCAGCGCGAGCGAATCGAGCGCCGAGACGGTCGAGGTGGGGTTTGCGTTGTAGCAGTCGTCGATAATCGTGAGACAGTTTGTTTGCACGATGCCGCTGCGGCTGCCGACCGGGACGTAAGCGGCGATGCCGGCGGCGATCTCCGCGTCCGTGAGGCCCATTTTCATGCCGACGGCGGCGGCACCGAGGGCAGCCGTGACCATGTGGACGCCGTAGGCGTTGATCTTTGCGGGGATACTGCGGTCGCCGGAAACGATGTCAAGCGCCATACCCTCCGAGCCGAGGAGACGGATGTTTTCGGCGCGCACATCGCAGTCCTCAGCCATCCCGTAGCGGCAGATCGTCTGCGCGCACTTCACCTTGCGGAGCGCCGGGTCGTCGCCGTTCAAAAACACCGTGCCGTCTGGCGGGAGCAGGGGCAGCAGCTCCGTTTTCGCGCGGAGCACGCCGTCGAAGTCGCCGAGAAATTCGAGGTGCGCGCTGCCGATGACCGTGTACAGCGCCATGTCCGGTGCGACGATCTGCGCGAGCCGCGTCATCTCACCGAAGTGGGAGATGCCCATTTCGACCACCGCGAACTCAGTCGTCTCTTCAAGGCCGAAGAGGGTCAGCGGCACGCCGAGGTCATTGTTGAGGTTTTTTGCGGTCTTGTGGACTCTGAAGCGCTGCGAGAGGACGGACGCGAGCATTTCCTTCGCGGTCGTTTTGCCAACGCTGCCCGTGACGCCCAGAACCGGGACGTCGAACTGCCGGCGGTAAAACG
>JAKOSQ010000224.1 GCA_029777215.1 Bacillota bacterium | reverse complement strand
GTCGGTCTCGACGCACCAGACGGGCCGCAGCGTGCACTCCCCGGAAACGGCAGAGCTCATGAAGTAACCGAGCTCCAGACTGCGAATGTCCGTGCAGACGTCGCCCGTGCTGCGGACAGACTGCAGAAAGTTCATGAGGACCGTGATCCCGTCGGGGCAGTTGTCGAGCGAAACGCGAGCGCTCTGCGTGTCGAACAGGCGCGTGCCGGTGATGAGGCAAAGCTGCCCCGCGCTGAAATGAAAGGTCACGCGCGCGTTGTAAACGGTCGAGCCGGACCAGACGCAGCTGAAGGTGACGTCTTCGTTGTCGCCGCTGCCCTGTGTATGCACGGCCTTTTCGTCGGCACGAAGGCCCATCGGCTGCAGAAGCCCGGCGGCGGTGTCCACCGGACTTTTGCCCGCGCTCATGCCGCTGCCGCCGAGGAGGACCGTGAAGTCGCCCGTGCCGCGAAACCTGGCCTCGCCCCCGTTGCCGGCAGTGTAGACGTAGACGTTGCCGCCGAGGTCGCTCCGTTCGGCGCTGCCGAGCAGGGCCGTGACGATCTGCGTCTCGCGCGCCTCGTCGCGCCGGAGCGTGACCTGCGCGGGCACAGACTGCGTTAGCTCGACGCCGTCCGCAAGACGGATGCCGGTCTGGGAGAGAACATCGGAGAGCGCCTGCTTGCGCTCGGCGGTGGCGCGCCGCTCCTGCAGCGCGTTCGTCAGCACGATCGCGAGCAGAAAGACGTTCACGAGCAGCAGCACGAGAATGATATAGTTTTTGACCTTTGCGTTATCCATGTCGCTCCTTTAACGGACGATCCAGGAGGCGGCCACGCCGTCACTCCGGTCGTCGTAGGTGAGCAGCGGTTCGCCGCCGCCGGCCTTGGCAATGGCCGCCGCCGTTGTCTCCGGCGGCGCGGTGAGCGTTTCGCCCGTGTAGCTGTACCGGCGGAAGCAAAGCTCCGCACGGATGATCGAGCTGCCGCTGACCTTGAAGGTCGCGGCGGGCGCGCCGTCCGCGAGCGTGACGGGGATGCCGGCGATGGCGTAGGCAAAATTCACGTCCGTCGCGCCGGTCATGTTGTCCGTTTCGCAGGAGACGAGCGTGAGCTCCGCCGCCCCGGCGTCCGCGCCGATGCTGGCCTTGCAGATGCCCGCGCAGGCGGCGACGATCTCCGCCGTGGTCAGCTCGCCGCTGTGGGCGATCGAAACGCCGCTGCCGTCCGCCACGCTGAAGAGGACGCTGCCGGCGTTGTTGTCCATGCGCAGGGACTTCGAGCCCTCGACATAGACGACGGAGCCGCCCTTTTCGATGTAGCCGGAGGAGGCGTGGGCACTCATGCCGAAAATGGTGAAAAGCTTCGTCAGCTCGCCGCTCTCGGTGAGCGGATTGGCCGCCGAGACGGCCTGCAGCTTTGTGTCCTCGCCGGAGAAGATGAAGCACGGGTCGATTGCGGCGTACTCGCCGCCGAGCTCAAAGGCATATTTCGCTTCGCCCCCGCGGTAGTCGCCGAGCTTTGCCGACAGGGAGGAGGCGCTCAGAGCGGTCGAGCAGCGGAAGATGCCGCCGTCCGCGCCAATGTAGTAGAGCCGGACGCTGTCCTCACCGATTGAAAGGCAGAGCCTGCGCGCAAAGGTCGAGGCAACGGAGTCCTTCGCCGTCGTCCCGAGAGAGGCGGCGATGACGGACAGGGGCTGCGGGTAGAGGTAGTCGAAGAAGACGCCGCTGCCCCGGAGCGCGGAGTGCCACTCGTCATCGGAGACCGAGCGCGCGTCGCCCGCCGAGCCGAGCGCCTCGCCGAGCGAGGCGGAAAACGCCGTGAGCAGCTTATCGCGCGCGTCACTGTCGTACTTCGCGGCGGTGTGGGTGCCGTCGAGCCCTGTCACCAGGACGGTTGCGGGCTTCGTCGAGAGCGTCGCCGCCGTCGCCGTGCCGTCCGTTTCCGCCGTGCTGCCGGAGAGAAAGCGCGTGAAGGGGGAGGGCGTCTCGTAAAAAACGGCGCGATAGAGCAGCAGCAGCGCCGAGACGAACAGCAGGACGATTACAAGATCCTTCAGACGGTCGATGCGTTTGGCCTTATCCATGAGCGGGACCCTCCACCGGGAGCGTCAGCGTGATGACGGTGCCCTTGCCGAGCTCGCTTTCGAGCGTCAGACTGCCGTCGTGCCGGAGGGCGATCTCTCTGGCGATCGAAAGGCCGAGACCCGTGCCGCCGGACTCGCGGCTGCGCGCCTTGTCCACGCGGTAAAAGCGGTCGAAAACCTTGCCGACGTCGTCCGCAGGGATGCCGATGCCGTTGTCGCGCACGGAGGCCCAGACGTTTTTGCCGTCCCGCCCCGCGGTGAGCGCGACCGTGCCGCCGTCGGGCGTGTACTTGACGGCGTTCGTGACCATGTTGATGAGAACCTGCTCGATGCGCGAGCGGTCGCCCATGATTTCCGGCAGGGGCGGCGAGGCGATCTCAAGCGTGAAATCGTGGCCGTGCTTCTGCGCTTCGAGCAGCATGGCGCTGTAGACGTCCGAAAGTGAGTGCTCAAAGGAAAAGCGCTCAAAGTGGAATTCGATGCTGCCGGCGTCGAATTTCGAGAGCGTGAGCAGGTCCGCGACGATGTTCGTCATGCGGTCGCTCTCGTTGAGGATGACGCCGAGAAACTGCTGTTCCGTCTCCTTCGGCAGCTCGTCCGCGTCCATGAGCGTTTCGGCGTAGCTGCGGATGCTCGTGATCGGTGTGCGCAGCTCGTGTGAGACGTTTGCGACGAACTGCTTGCGCATCTCCTCGGACTTTTTGAGGTCGTCGAGCGTCGTTTCGAGCTGACCGGCCATGCCGTCGAAGGTGCGCGTCAAAACGCCGATCTCGTCCTGCGCGTCCGAAACGGGCTTGGAGGAAAAGTCGCCGGCGGCGACGCGCTCGGCGGCGTTCGTGAGGCTCACGATCGGCGTGACGAGCGCTTTGGCGAGCAGGAGACTGAGCAGCACCGAGATGATAAGGCCGACGAGCAGGGCCTGCGCGATGATGCCGATGAGCACCGAACTCAGCTGGCGGACGGAGGACTTGTTGTCCTTGACGTAAACGATGTAGCTGCCGGTCTTGCCCTGGAAGGGAATCGCGAGGTCCATGTAGGAGGCGCTCGCGTCGCTCTCCGTGCCCTCCTTGCCGTCGATTGCCGTGAGGATGTTGCGTGTGGCTTTGAGATTTTCGCCCGCGGCCTCGGAGCCGATGAGCCAGGCGCCGGTGTCGCCGGAGAGGATGTAGTAGTTGCGCGAGCCGGAGGCGATGCCGAGCTGGCTCGAATAGTTTTTGAGGGTGTCCGCCATTTTTGTGGGGGCGTTTGAGTCGTCCGCCGCGGCGCGCAGATCGGCCGCGAGCTGCGGGTCCTCGAAGACGGTCTTCATCTTGTCGTAGAAGTCCTCGAGGTAGTAGCTGCGGATCTCATTGGTCAGAAACGCGCCCACCACCGCCATGAGCGAGATGATGAGCAGAAGCATGATCAAAACAAGCTTTGTGTAGAGACTTTTTTTCATTGCGGCGGCTCCTCAGCGTTAAACAATTTGATGCGCGCTTATTCGCCCTCGAAATAGTAGCCCACGCCGCGCTTGGTGATGACGTAGACCGGGTTCGCGGGATCGTCCTCGAGCTTTTCGCGCAGACGGCGGACCGCGACATCCACGGCGCGCAGATCGCCGTAGTAGTCATACTGCCAGACCTCGGTCATGAGCTCCTCGCGGGAGACGACCTTGCCGGGCGTGGCGGAGAGAAATTTGATGAGCTCAAATTCCCGCTGCGTTAGCTCGAGATCGCGGCCCACCTTGAAGACGGTGTGCCGGTCGAGATCGATGGAGATGCCGCCGAAGTGCAGGACGTTTTCCGCCGTCGCCTGGGCGGCGGGCTCGGCCGGGGCGAGGCGGCGCATGTTCGCGTTGACACGGGCGAGCAGTTCGCGCACGGAAAAGGGCTTTGTGATGTAGTCGTCCGCGCCGAGCTCAAGGCCCAGGACCTTGTCGGTCTCATTCTCGCGCGCGGTGATCATGATGATGGGGATGTTGTCGCCCTCACCGCGGAGCGTTTTGCAGACCTCGAAGCCGTCGACAAAGGGGAGCATGACGTCGAGCAGCATGAGATCGGGATTTCTGTCCCGCGCGAGCTGCAGGGCCTCCTTGCCGTCGTAGGCGCAGATCGTGGCGTAACCGGATTTTTCAAGGTTGAATTTTAAAATGTCGACGATGGACTTCTCGTCGTCGACGATCAGGACCGTTCTTGGCACAGGCGCGCACTTCCTTTCAGCGAAAGCGTTTTATCGGAACAGTTTACTCGCCGAGAATGTTCATTGCCTTGAGCACGGCGACGACGGTCTTGCCGTCCTCAAGCTCGTTTTCCATAGCCATTTTGTAGAGTTTGTCGAGGTGGATCTTTTCCACGTCCAGAAATTCGTCGTCGTCCAGGTGCGGCACGCCGAACGTGAGCTTGCGGGCGAGGTAGATGTAGAGTACCTCACGGCAGAAGCCCGGGGAGGGATAGACCTTTCCGAGGGAGATGTATTCGGCGGCGGTGATGCCGGTCTCTTCGGAGAGCTCGCGCGCGGCGGCCTCCATCGGCTCCTCGCCGCGCTCAAGCTTGCCGGCGGGAACCTCGAGCAGGTGCTCGGCGATGGGGTAGCGGTACTGGCGCACGCAGTAGACGTAGCCGTCCTCGTCAACGGGGATGACGGTCACGCCGCCGGGATGGTCGATGACCTCGCGCAGTGCGATCCCGCCGTTTTGCAGCTCGACGCGGTCGAGTGTGGTGTCTGTAATGAGTCCGTGGTAGCCGTTGATGTGGCGGATGAGCTTTTCTGTGTAGTCCATGCTGTGTTTTCCTCCGTGTATCGGGAATGCCGGCGTGGTGCCGGAAACCTGCAGATATATAAAGTAATTATAGCACACGCATTTTCTGATTACCAGAGCTTTCGACGCGCCGCTTTTTTTTGCCTCGGCGCAGATTTTACAAATTATCTATAGGCGAAGCGCAAAAAGCGTGGTATAATCCGTTTGTCAGAAACGAAAGGGGGGAGAGCGTTGCCTAAGGCACAGGGCGTGAAGGTCATTGCGCAGAACAAAAAGGCCTTTCACGACTATTTTATTCTCGACCGCTACGAAGCGGGAATCGAGCTTTTCGGAACGGAAGTCAAATCCGTCCGCGCGGGCGGCGTGAACCTCAAGGACTCGTTCTGTACGGTGAAGGACGGCGAGCTTTTTGCCCGCGGCGTCCACATCAGCCCCTATGAAAAGGGCAATATCTTCAACCGCGATCCGATGCGGCCGAAGCGTCTTCTGATGCACAAGCGGGAAATCCAGAAGCTGGCCCTGCGCGCGCAGCAGGACGGTCTGGCCCTCGTGCCGCTCTCGCTCTACTTCAAGGACAGCCGCGTCAAGCTCGAGCTCGGGCTCTGTCAGGGCAAAAAGCTCCACGACAAGCGCGAGACCGAAGCCAAACGCAGCGCCGACCGCGAGATTGACCGCGCGATGAAAAGCAGATAAGAAAGGAAACCACCGATATGGCAAACCAGAACCCCATCGTCACCATCGAAATGGAAAACGGCGATATCATGAAGGCCGAGCTCTACCCCGAGATCGCGCCGAACACCGTCAATAACTTTATCTCCCTCGTCAAGAAGGGCTTTTATGACGGCATCATCTTCCACCGCGTCATCTACGGCTTCATGCTCCAGGGCGGCGACCCCGAAGGCACCGGCATGGGCGGCCCCGGCTACTCTATCCGCGGCGAATTCACCGGCAACGGCTTTAAAAACGACCTCAAGCACACCCCGGGCGTCCTCTCGATGGCCCGCACGATGCAGCCCAACAGCGCCGGCAGCCAGTTTTTCATCATGCACAAAAACGCCTCCCACCTCG
>JAKOSQ010000223.1 GCA_029777215.1 Bacillota bacterium | reverse complement strand
CTGATTTTGACCATGTATATTCACCTCCATCAGTTTTCTGTTTATATGCAGCCGCCGGACAGGCGGGTTGCAGTTAAAATCCAAAGGGCATCTTGCCCATGCCGGGGAAACCCATGCGCTTGCCTTTTTTGCCCGAGGTCATCTGCTTCGTCATGGTCTTCATCATGTCGAACTGCTTTAAAAGGCGGTTGATCTCGACGACGTTCGTGCCGCTGCCGGCGGCGATGCGCTTTTTCCGGCTGCTGTTGATGAGTTGGGGATTGTCGCGCTCCTGCGGGGTCATCGAGCGGATGATCGCCTCCGTGCGGGAATAGGCCTTCTCGTCAAACGTGACGTTTTTGAGGGCCTTGGAGTCGATGCCCGGGAGCATCGCGGCGATGTCCTTGAGGTCGCCCATTTGCTTGAGCTGCTCGAGCTGGTCGAGGTAATCCGTGAACGTGAACTTGTTTTGTTTGAGACGCTCGGTCATCTCGAGGGCTTTTTTCTCGTCGAAGCTCTGTTCAGCCTTTTCGATGAGGGTCAGCACATCGCCCATGCCGAGGATGCGCGAGGCCATGCGGTCCGGGTGGAAGGGCTCGATCATGTCGAGCTTTTCACCGGTGCCGATGAATTTGATGGGCTTGCCGGTGACGGCCCGGACGGAGAGGGCCGCGCCGCCGCGCGCGTCGCCGTCGAGCTTTGTGAGCATGACGCCGGTCACGCCGAGCTGTTCATCGAAGGATTTCGCGGCGTTCACTGCGTCCTGACCGGTCATCGCGTCGAGCACCAGCAGGATCTCCGCCGGGTTCGTCGCGGCTTTGATATTTTTGAGTTCGTCCATCAGCGCCTCGTCGATGTGGAGCCGTCCGGCGGTGTCGAGGAAGACGAGGTCGTTGCCGTGGCGCTTGGCGTGCTCGATGCCGGCTTTGGCGATGTCGACGGGGTTGCCCTGTCCCATCTGGAAGACGGGGATGTCGAGCTGCGCGCCGACGGTCTCGAGCTGGGCGATTGCGGCGGGACGGTAGACGTCGCACGCCACGAGAAGCGGCCGCTTGCCGCTTTTTTTCATGAGGCCCGCGAGCTTGGCGCCGTTCGTCGTCTTGCCCGCGCCCTGCAGACCGACGAGCATCACAACGCTCGGGGACTGCGAAGAAATGTTGAGTTTTTCGTTTTCGGTGCCCATAAGGGCGGTCAGCTCTTCGTTGACGATCTTGATGACCATCTGCGCGGGGGTCAGACTCTCCAGAACGTCCTGTCCCATGGCGCGCTCGCTGACTTTATTGACAAAGTCCTTGACGACCTTGTAGCTGACGTCGGCTTCGAGCAGCGCCAGGCGCACCTCGCGCATGGCCTCCTTGACGTCCGCCTCCGTGAGGCGGCCCTTGCCGCGCAGCTTTTTGAAGGAAGCCGCTAATTTGTCCGAAAGGCTTTCAAATGCCATATGTGAACCTCACTGTCAGTCCCTGATCCCGGAAAGCTCCGTAAGAAGCTTTTCGCTGAGCTCCCGCGCCGGGCCGTCCGTCATCGAAGCGAGCTGGCGAAGCTCGCCGTCCATGCGGTCGAGCGCCGCGCGCTGCTCCTGAAAGCGGCGGATGATGCCGGTTTTCCGTTCGGTCTCGGTAAGCGTTGCCTCGGCGCGGACGAGTAAATCCCGCGCGCCCTGCCGTGTGATGCCCATGTCCTCCGCGATCTCCGCAAGGGAGAAGTCGTCGTCATAGCGGAGGGCGACGGCGTCGCGCTGCTTCGGCGTCAGAAGCTCGCCGTAAAAGTCGAGAAGCATGGTCATCTGAAGTGTTTTGTCCTCCATCGCCCATCCTCCCTTTCGGCTCAGCTTGTTTATTATACGCAGCGTGCCCTCGCTTGTCAAGTATTTTTACTTTACACCATGCGGAATATTTTTCGCCGCGACGTGGCAGACTTTTGTTTACGAAACTGTCTGAAAAGAGGTAAGCGGCATGGAACAGGACAAGACCGACTATTACGTGGAGGACGAGGGGCTCGCTCTCTTTGGCGAAAACGTCGCGCGGACGCTCGATGTCCACGGGAGCTGCGGCGGAGCGCGGGCGGCCCGGGACATTCGCGCGGACCTGCACGCGCTCAAAAGCCGCCGCGATGCGCTGGAAAAAAACTGTGCCGGCGGTCAGCTCCCGCCGGCGGCGGAGTGGCTGCTCGACAACTTCTATCTTGCCCAGCGCGAGGGTCTGCGGGCCGGCGCCGCGCTGCGCGGCGCCGGACGTTTCCCCGCGTCCGGCGGTCAGAGTGCGCTTGGAGCGCTGTGCGCCGCCCTTCTGCGCGCGGGCGACGGCGCGGTCACGCCGGCGCGCTGCGGGCTTTTTCTCTCGGGCTGCCAGCTTGCACACGTTCTCAGCCGCCGGGAGCTCGCCTGCTTTCCGGCGCTTCTGAGGGCCGCCGCCGTCTCGGCGCTCCGCCGACTCTTCGACACCGGCGCTTACGGCGCGTCGGCCGGGATCACAGCGGGAAATCTGTTTTCGACCCTGCGCCTGCTCTCGACAGCCGACCTCACCGAGGTCCTCGCGGCGGTCGACGTCACGGAACGAACGCTCGCGGAGGACCCTGCCGGGGTCTACCCGCTGCTGAGCGAAAAGACGCGCTCAGACTACAAGCGCCGCGTTGAAACCCTCTCGAAGAAATATTACACCAGTGAGCATCGCATTGCCGAGCATGCGCTCTCGCTCGCGCAGAACGGCTCCGGCGCGGAGGCGCATGTCGGCTATTGGCTTTTTGAACGGCCGCTGGGCAAAGAAAAAGCGCGCCCGCACGGCGCACTCTACATCCATGCCAATGTCGTTTTGACGCTTTTTTTCAGCTTTTTCACGTCCCGCGTCTTTGAAAGCGCCGCAATTTTCGCGCTGCTGCTCCTGCCCTTTTCTGAGCTGTCCAAAAATCTCATCGATCTGCTCGTCCTCGCCTTCACGCCGCCCGCCCGCGTCCCGCGCCTCGAGCTTGAAAACGGTGTGCCGCCCGAGGGACGCACGCTCTGCGTCGTCTCCGCCCTGCTCACGAGCGAGGATTCTGGTCCCGTCCTCGCGCGGCGGCTGGAGGAACATCGGCTCGCCAGCCGCGACTGCGGCGAAAACCTTCTCTTTGGCGTCCTCGCCGATCTGCCGGACAGCGACGGTGAGACCGCACCGACGGACGCAGCGCGCGTCGCGGCGCTCAAGGACGCGGTCGATGCACTCAACCAGAAATACGGCGGGGGCTTTTTCTTTTTCCTGAGGCCCCGCCGCTTCTGCCGTGCGGACGGGCGCTACATGCCGTGGGAGCGAAAGCGCGGCGCAATATTGGAGCTATGCGCCCTGCTCAAAAACGAAGCGAGCACGGTCAAGACGGTTTCCGGCAGTCTGCTCCTTCTGCGCGGAACGCGCTTTCTGCTGACGCTCGATGAGGACACGCGCCTCGTCCCGGGCGCCGCACGAGAGCTCATCGGTGCAATGCTCCACCCGCTCAACCGCCCCGAGATAGACGCGGAGACCCGCATCGTCCGGCGCGGCTACGGCCTACTGCACCCACGCATCTCCTCGGAATTATCCTCTTGCGAGAAAAGTCGATTTGCAAATATCTTTGCCGGACAGGGCGGTCTTGACCCCTACGGCAGCGACAGCTCCGAGCTCTACATGGACGCCTTCGACTGCGGCGGCTTCGCG
>JAKOSQ010000222.1 GCA_029777215.1 Bacillota bacterium | reverse complement strand
GTCCTCGGTCCGGGCGCGGGCCTCGCGCAGCAATACATCTTTTATTATGAGCGCAAGCGCGGTCGCGCGCCGAAAACGGAAAACTGCGAGGACTGCTGCACCGTGTGACGCGCAGATTTCGGCGTGCAAAACAGGTCGAAATCAGTCAAATCGACAAAAAGAAAAAGAATGTGCCGAAAGCGGCATAACTTCGTTGACAGTCTGTCCGCCAATGGGGTACAATAGCAAAAATCATAAAAAAGGGGAGCGTAAAATATGGAAATGGACAAGCCTTATCTGGATCGCTTCGTCGGCGAAGGTCTCACCTATGACGACGTGCTGCTGGTCCCGGCGGCGAGCGATATCCTGCCTGCGGACGTCAATCTCACGACCCGTCTCACGAAAAAGATCGCACTGAAGATCCCCCTCATGAGCGCCGCGATGGACACGGTCACGGAATACCGCATGGCGATCGCGATGGCCCGCGAGGGCGGCATCGGCGTCATCCACAAGAACATGCCGATCGAGGCGCAGGCCGACCAGGTCGATCTCGTCAAGCGCTCCGAAAACGGCGTCATCACGAACCCGTTTTCGCTCACGGCGGACCACACGCTCGGCGAAGCCGACGCGCTCATGGCGAAGTTCCGCATTTCCGGCGTCCCCATTATCGATACGGACGGCATCCTCATCGGCATCATCACGAACCGCGACATGAAGTTTGAAGAGGACATGACCCGCTCGATCGCGGACGTCATGACCCGCGACCACCTCGTCACGGGACGCATCGGCACAACGCTCGAGGAGGCCAAGGCCATCCTCCACGCGAACAAAATCGAAAAGCTCCCCATCGTAGACGACGAGGGCCACCTCCGCGGCCTCATCACCATCAAGGACATCGAAAAAGCCCTCACCTACCCGCACTCCGCGAAGGACGAGCACGGCCGTCTGCTCTGCGCCGCCGCGATCGGCGCGACCGCGGACGTCCTCGACCGCGCAGGCGCTCTGGTGAACGCGGGCGTCGACGCACTCGTGCTCGACAGCGCGCACGGCCACTCCGAAAACATCCTCAAAAAAGTCTCCCTCGTCAAGGAGCACTTCCCCGACGTGAGCCTCATCGCCGGCAACGTCGCCACCGCCGAGGCCACCGAGGCCCTCATCAAAGCGGGCGCGGACGCGGTCAAGGTCGGCATCGGCCCCGGCTCCATCTGCACGACCCGCATCGTCGCCGGTATCGGCGTGCCGCAGATGACCGCCGTTCTGGAGTGCGCGGCCATGGGTGAAAAATACGGTGTTCCCGTCATCGCGGACGGCGGCATCAAGTACTCGGGCGACATCGTCAAGGCGCTCGCGGGCGGCGCGTCCGTCGTCATGCTCGGCTCCCTCTTCGCCGGCTGCGAGGAGAGCCCCGGAGACACCGAGGTCTATCAGGGCCGCAGCTTCAAGGTCTACCGCGGCATGGGCTCTCTCTCCGCGATGGCGAAAGGCTCGAAGGACCGCTACTTCCAGGAGGACAACAAGAAGCTCGTCCCCGAGGGCGTTGAGGGCCGTGTCCCCTACCGCGGCTCGGTCTCGGACTCCATCTTCCAGCTCATGGGCGGTCTCCGCTCCGGCATGGGCTACACGGGCTCGGCGGACATCGACACGCTCCGCACGCACAGCCGCTTCGTCCGCATCACGAACGCCGGCCTCCGCGAGAGCCATCCGCACGATATCTATATCACGAAGGAAGCCCCGAACTACACGATGAACCCTCAGAACTGAAGTCAACCCGCGCCGGGAAACGGTATTTGCCAGTTTCCCGGCGCATTTGTGTTTTTATCTTGCAGAACCATGCAGAAATGTGTATAATATTAAGACATGTGAAAATACGAATCCAAAACGGAGGGTATTTCAAATGGACGAAAAAATTGCCCGGCTGCGCGAGCTTATCGCCGGCAGCGACAACATCGTGTTCTTCGGCGGTGCCGGCGTCTCGACTGAGAGCGGCATCCCCGACTTCCGCAGTGTGGACGGGCTCTACAACCAGAAATACAAATACCCGCCCGAAGAAATCCTCAGCCATGATTTTTTCATGGACAATCCGGAGGCATTTTATACCTT
>JAKOSQ010000221.1 GCA_029777215.1 Bacillota bacterium | reverse complement strand
TCGTCTCTGGAAAGCTCGGCTTCGATCTGGCCGTGGTAAAAGACGATGCAACGGTCCGCGATCTTTTGAATCTCCGGAATCTCAAGAGTGTTGACGAGGATGGTCTTTCCGTTTTTCGCGAGCTCCTGAATGAGGCCGTATATCTCGGCCTTCGCACCAACGTCAATGCCCTGAGTGGGATTGTCCATGAGGAAGATGTCGGCCTTCGTGTTGAGCCAGCGGGCGATGATGACCTTTTGCTGGTTGCCGCCGGAGAGCGAGGTGATCATCTCGTCGGGGCTGCTGGACTTGATGTTGAGTCCGGTTTGCAGGGCCTGATATTTGTCGCGCTCCGCGCCGCGGTGGATGTACTGGTG
Organism: Bacillota bacterium; assembly: GCA_029777215.1. Classification (GTDB taxonomy): domain Bacteria; phylum Bacillota; class Clostridia; order Oscillospirales; family Oscillospiraceae; genus UBA2658. Next base: position 1,542 of record JAKOSQ010000221.1, on the reverse strand, counting down.
CCGGCTCGTGAGCGTGTGCTCCGCCATGTAGCTGTTTTCAAGGAGCGTGAGGTCCGGGATGACGGAGTTTTCCTTGCGGTCCTCGGCAATCATCGCGATGCCGTGGGTCATGGCGCAGTGGATGGAGTTTTTGCTGATCTCCCGACCGCCGACCTCGATCGTGCCGCCGCCGATCGGCAGAACGCCGAAAATCGTCTGCATCATTTCGGAGATGCCGGAGCCCTTAAGCCCCGTAAAGCCGACGACCTCGCCCCGCCGGATCGAGAGATCGATGTCCGAAAAGCCCTCGCCGGAGAGGCCCTTGAGCTGCAAAATGGGCTCGCCGAGCTCGCGCACCTCGTAGACCGAGCGGTCGCAGTAGTGGCTGCCGACCATGAGCCGCGTCACGTCCTGCGGGTTTGTCTCGGAGATGAGGCCCGTTTTGATGAAGCGCCCGTTGCGCAGGACCGTGTAACGGTCCGCGAGCTGGAAAATCTCCGTCATCTTGTGGGAGATAAATATAAAAGATTTACCGGCAGCCTTCAGTTTTCTGACGATGCCGAATAAATGCTCAATTTCTTCGTTGTTTAGGGCGGTCGTCGGCTCGTCGAGGATGAGAAGCTTTGCGTTTGCGAAAAGCGCCTTGGAAATTTCAAGCAGCTGCTTTTTGCTCGTGTCGAGGTCCGAGACCGTATCCGTCGGCTCAATGTCCACGCCGAGACTGTCGAACATCTCGCGGGACTTCGCGATCATGGCTTTTTTGTTGAGCGCGCCGAATTTGTTGGTGATCTCCTTGCGGAGAAAAATGTTTTCATAGACCTTGAGGTCGTTGAAAAGGTTCAGTTCCTGGTGGACGAAGGCAATGCCGGCGTTTTCGGAGGATTTGACGGTCGTGCGTTCGAGCGGTTTGCCGTCAAAGCAGACCGTGCCGGAATCGCGGGTGTGGACGCCCGCGAGGATATTCATGAGCGTGGATTTGCCCGCGCCGTTTTCACCGAGGAGGGCGTGGATCTCGCCCGGCTCGACGTCAAAATCGACATGGTCGAGGACCGTCACGCCAAAAAAGGATTTTGAAATGTCGTGCATTTCAAGCAGACTCATCTGCGACTCCCCCTTATTTTAAAAGATGCCTGCGGGTGCCTGAACGCCCGCAGGCAAATCGACTTGGGAATAACTCTATTTCTAAAGGATCAGTCTGGAATGATTACTTCGCAACGGCGTCGCCGAAGCCGGTGAAGTTGCCGACGTTCGTCGTGTCAACGACGGAGACGGAGATGACGTGGTTCTGGGTGACGGTCTTGCCGTCGAAGCTATCGACCATATCCTGAACGGCGGTCTGGATCATGGCCGGGTCATAGGTGACTGTGAAGAGGTCCTTGAGGCTGGAGACTTCCTGGGTGTAGTCCTTCTGATGGGTGCCCTTGAGGACGCTGTACATTTCGTTGAGGCCCGAGGAGGAGGCGAGATTCACGCCGGCCTTGAGGAAGGCATCCTTCTTGGCGGAGTCGATGTCGGAGCTCTTGAGCGCTTCGAGGATGCCCATGCCGATCTCGTCGTCGTGGG
>JAKOSQ010000220.1 GCA_029777215.1 Bacillota bacterium | reverse complement strand
TCGCCGCCGGCTGGCGCATCGCCGTGGAGGCGGCGGGGGAGGACGTGTCCGTTTTCGCGGACGTCGGCCCCATCCCGCACGAGGAGAACGTCGACCATCTGCCCGCATACCGCGCGATCATCGACCGCTTTCTCGCTCTCGGCGCGGAAAATTTCCTCTTTGAGACTTTTTCGTCCGACGAAGAGCTGCGCGGCATCGCCGCATACCTCAAGGCAAAGAAGCCGGATGCTTTCCTCATCTGCTCCTTTGCCGTCTCGCCGGACGGCTTCACGCGCGAGGGACTGCCGCTCGGCCGCCTGCGCGAGGCGATGGAGCGGGATCAAGACGTCGACGCCTGGGGCCTCAACTGTCTGTCCGGCCCGAACCACATGATAAAGCTCCTCGCGCAGCTCGCGGGCGTCGGAAAGCCGCTCATCGCCATGCCGAACGCGGGCTACCCGACCCTCGTCGGCAGCCGCGTTTTCTACGCGAACAATGCCGACTACTACGCGCGCGGCCTCGCGGACATTGCGGCGCTGCCGGAGGTCCAAATGGTCGGCGGCTGCTGCGGCACGACGCCGGAGCACATCCGGGACGTCGCGGCACTGCTTGCGGCGGGCGGGGAGAAGCGGGCCGTTGCCGTGGCGGCCGAGGCACCGTCCGTTGAGATCGCGCCGAACCGCCTCTGGGAAAAGCTCGATGCGGGCAAAAAGGTTATCGCCGTCGAGCTCGACCCGCCGGCCAATGCGGACATCCGCAAATTCATGGACGGCGCGCGCGCCCTGCGCGACGCCGGGGCGGACGCGATCACGATCGCCGACTGCCCGATCTCCCGCGCGCGGGCGGACAGCAGCCTGCTCGCGGCGAAGCTCCGCCGCGAGCTCGACGTCGACCCCATCCCGCACATGACCTGCCGCGACCGCAACATCATCGCGACCAAGGCCCTGCTGCTCGGTCTCAACATCGAGGGCGTGCGCAATGTCCTCGTCGTGACCGGTGACCCTGTGCCGACGGCGGAGCGCGGGACCGTCAAGAGCGTCTTCAACTTCAACTCCGTCGTGCTCGCAAGCTACATCCGCGAGCTCGCGCCGGAGCTTTCCTGCGGACCCTTCCTCGTCTTCGGCGCGCTGAACGTCAACGCCCTGAACTTTGACCACCAGCTCCGCCGCGCGCTCGAAAAAGAGGCAAGCGGCGTTGAGGGCTTTCTCACCCAACCGGTCCACTCCGAGCGGGCTTTGGAAAATCTGCGCCTCGCGCGCAAAACGCTCAAGGGAAAGCTCCTCGGCGGCGTCATGCCCATCGTGAGCTATCGCAACGCCTGCTACATGGACAGCGAGATTGCGGGCATGCAAGTCGCGCCCGAGATCATTAAGATGTACGAGGGCGTAGACCGGGCGCAGGCCACGGAGCTGGCCGTCTCGCTCACGACGGACTATGCCCGGCGCATGGCGGACTTTGTCGACGGCTGGTATGTCATCACACCGTTTTCGCGCACGGACATCGTCACGCGCGTTATCGAAAACCTGCGCTAAACACGGCTCTTGCAGGAAAGCGCAAATCGTGTATAATAGCAGGTAGAATAAGCGACTGCGGGCGGGAGGCGAGTGCGTGGCGAAGGACAAGAAAAAAGAAGCGAAGCCGAAAAAGGAACCGAAGGCCAAGAATGAACCGAAGGCCAAAAAAGGCAAGGGTGCGAAGGGCGAAGCGCCGCAGGCGGCAACGGCAGCGGCGTACAGACCGGCGCCGCCTAAAGATCCGAAAAAAAGGCGGGCGGTGCTGCTCGTGATTGTTCTCGCGCTTGCGGCGGGCGTCTATTTCGGCGTGCCGCAGATCAAGCGCGGTGTGAGCTACAGTAATGCCATTGCGCAGATACAAAAGGGCAAATTCGAGACGGCGCGGGCAGAACTCGAGAGCGTTGACAACTACAAGGACGCCTATGTTCTGCGGACCTACGCCCTCGCCCGCGCGCTCTACGGCAGCGGCAGCGGGACAAGCGGGGCCGCGCTCGACCATGTGAGGATCTGCCTGCAGGTCATCCCGGAGGACTACGACGGCGACCTCGCGAACGAGATCAAAAATTTTAAGACCCAGTTCGGTTATTACGGACAGCTGACCGGCAACACCGGCAGCGACTCCGCGCTGCACGGAGACTATCGCAGCGACGTTTCCCACAACGGAAACTTCTACACAGCCTGGCGCGAATTTTACGAAAGCGCGGCGCATTTCTGGGACGAACCCGGCGACTGAGGCCGCTTTTAAAACAACTCACAGGCGGTTAGAATAATGCAAAACCGCGAAAGGAGAACGAACATGAAAGTATCGATCGACGAGAGCAGCTGCATCGGCTGCGGACTGTGCACCGGCACCGCGCCGGAAGTCTTTGAGCTCAGCGGGAGTGTCGCTTCGGTCATCGCCCAGCCGACGGCTGCGAACGAAGCCGCCGCAAGGGAAGCCCTCGAGGCCTGTCCCGTGGACGCCATCCACGAGGACTAAAGGGGGAGACGATGGAATTTCGGATTG
>JAKOSQ010000219.1 GCA_029777215.1 Bacillota bacterium | reverse complement strand
CTCAAATCCTATAAATTTCGTCCGTCAGACCATCTGTGGGGTCCCCATCAAGTCTCTGACTTGATGGGGAAAGCCGGAGCGGCGGAGCGACTGAGCTTTCGGGCTTGCCCGGAAGCGAAGGATACGCAGCTTGCGACGGCGCCTCGCCGTGCCGGACGAAATTTCTATCGCACGGCGATAGGACGATCGGACGATGGACGGGAAATTAAACCCGCACAGGCCGCTTCTTTTCGGAAGCGGCCTGTGCGGGTTTTTTCTTCGTCAGAACAGGGCGGTGAAAGCTTGCAGGGCGGGGGCGATGTTGTCCTGGCGCCAGACGGCGACGACGTCGAAGCCGGTGTCTACGCCTTCAAGCTCCACACACGCACAGCCGCGCCCGAGGGCCATGGCGATCGGCCGCGGGACCAGCGACACACAGCCGCCGCTCGACACGCGGAGAAACAGCGACTCCAGCGTCGGCACCGAACGGACCACCGCGCGGCCGCGCCCGCGGAGCAGGATGTCCTCGATATTTTTCGTAAAGCCGCTGCGCTGCGCGCCGACGCTCACATAGTTCTCCCCGGAGAGCTCCTCCGGGCGCACGCTCTGCTTCGCGGCGATCGGATTGTCCGGAGCGCAGATGAGACAGAAGGTCTCGCGCGTGATCGTGCGGGTGCACAGCCCGTCCAGACGGTCCGGCAGCGCATAGGAAAAGGTCACGCCGAGGTCCGCGCTCTGGCGCTCGACCTGCTCAAGAATTTCCGAGAGACCCTTTTTTTCAACGTTCAGGGCGACCTCCGGGCAGCGCCGGCCGTAGTCTTGGTAGAGCGCCGCGAGCCGCGGGGAAAACAGGTCCACGCTCGCGACCGTGAGACTGCCGCTGACGGTGTCCGCCGCCGCGCGGACCGCCGCTTCGAGCGCGTCGGCCTGTGCGAGCAGGCCCCGCCCCTCGTTGTAGAGCAGACGTCCGGCCTCGGTCGTGCTGACGCTGCGGCTGCAGCGCGTGAGCAGCCGCACGCCGAGGGACTCCTCGAGCGCGGAGACCGTCCGACTCGTCGTCGAGTGGCTGATGTAAAGTGCCTCGGCGGCCTTGGTGAAGCTGGCGTTTTCCACGACGGCGAGATATATTCTGAGCTGTTCGAGTTCCACTTGCCTTTCGTCCCCTTTCGCGCGGCGGAGCCGCAAAATTTCAGCTGCGAAGCTTGAAGGTGTGCGGCAGCAGCTGGTCGAGCCGATAGCTCACATAGCTGCCCGCGCCGTTGGCGCTGAGGACTTCCATGTCCTGCGAAAACTCGCTCATAACCTGGCGGCAGGTCCCGCAGGGCATGCAGTAGTCGGCGCTGTCGGCATAGATGGCGATGCGCGTAAATTTCGTTTCGCCCTCGCTCACCGCCTTGCAGATCGCCACGCGCTCCGCGCAGATCGTGCTGCCGAGCGCGCCGTTTTCGACGTTGCAGCCCGTGAAGACGCGGCCGTTTTCACACTCGAGCGCAGCGCCGACCTTGAAGCAGGAATAGGGCGCGTAAGCGTGCTCGGACGCCCGGATCGCGAGGTTGAGAAGTTCATGGTCCGTCATCTGCGGAGCCTCCTTTTATTCAAAGTTGACCTTCCAGGTGTCTATGCCGTTGAAAATGTTGTAGTCGCTGGGCTTCATGCCGGTCACGACACCCCGGTGCGTGAGCGCCTCGTGGCGGTCGAAGCAGATCGGCAGGATCGGCGTGCTGTCCGTGAAGTAGGTGAAAAAGGCGCTCGCCGCGGCGGTACGCGTGTCGTCCGACGCGCCGAGGAAGTTCTGCGCCGCGCCCTCAAAGCCCGCGTCGCTGTAGCCGCCGTAATTGAGGCTGCCGCCGGAATACAGCAGACTGCGCAGGCAAAAGTCCGGCGTCATGCGCGTTTCAGCGTAGCAGATGTCAAAGTTTCCGTTTTTGATGGCGGACTGGTACTCGCTCCACGCCAGCTCCTTGAGCTCGGTCGGGATGCCCATTTCGACGAGCGTGTCGGCGATGGAGCGCGCGGCCTCGACCTTGACGGGGCTGTCGCTGCAGACGATGAAAACGACGCTGATCTTCACCGGAATGCCCGTCACCTTCATCTCGCGCTTGCCGTCGCCGTCGTAATCCTGCACCTCGGCGTCGTCAAAGGCCTGCTGCGCTTTTTTGACGTTATACGACAGCAGCTCCGTATAGGCGTCGCTGTAGAGCGGACTCGCGGGGTTCACGGGCAGCACGGTCGGGCTGCCCGCGCCGTTCATGAAGTCCGTTGCGATCTTGTCGCGGTCGACGACGTAGTTCATGGCCTTGCGGCACCCCGCGCTGGAAAACACGCCGCTCCGGCAGTTGAAGGCGAGGTAGTTGAGGTTCGCCGTCGGGAAAAGGCGGTCATCGTTGGCCGCGCCGTAGCCGAAGCTGTAGATGCTGGTCGGGTCGTTCGTCGCAAGGTCGAGCGCGCCGCTCTCATAGGCGGACAGCAGGCTCTCTGTGTCGGTATATTCCTTGAGATAGATCGTCTCGAGCGCGAGCTTATCCGCGTTTTTGTAGCCGGAGAAGCGCGTGAGCTGCGTGAGCGTGTCGTTCGGGGCGTAGGGGCCGCAGCCGGTCGGTACGGCGTTGCCGCCCGTGCCGTATTTGACGACCGGAATCGCGAGCAGAGCCGGAAGCTGATAGTCTGCGTAGCCGAGCGTCACTGTGAAGTCCGTCTCGCTCGCCGTCGCCACACTTGTGATCGCGCCGAGGCGCGAGGAAAACTGCTTCGAGTTCAGCGCCAGCTGCAGCGAGTAGGCGCAGTCCTTTGCCGTGAGCTTCGTCCCGTCCCAGAACTGCACATCCGTGTCTGCCGTGAAGGTCCAATTCACGCCGTCGTCCGTTTTCGCGGACTTCACGAGCAGCGGCGAAGCCGAGAAGGTCTCGTCGACATTGTAGAGCTGGCTATAGAGCAGCTGCGAAACGAGGACGTTCGTCTCGTCCGTCGTGCGGAAGGGGTT
>JAKOSQ010000218.1 GCA_029777215.1 Bacillota bacterium | reverse complement strand
TTTACCCACTGGTTCCAGCCGATGACCGGCATCACCGCCGAAAAGCACGACAGCTTCATCTCCCCGACGCCGGACGGCAAGGTCATCATGGAGTTCTCCGGCAAGGAGCTCGTCCGCGGCGAGCCGGACGCGTCCAGCTTCCCCTCCGGCGGCCTGCGCGCAACCTTTGAGGCCCGCGGCTACACCGCGTGGGACCCGACCTCCTACGCATTCATCAAGGACCGCACCCTCTGCATCCCGACGGCGTTCTGCTCCTACAGCGGCGATTCGCTCGACAAAAAGACCCCGCTGCTGCGCTCCATGCAGGCCATCAACAAGCAGGCGCTGCGCGTTTTGAAGCTTTTCGGCCACGACGACGTCACCTCGGTCAACACGACCGTCGGCCTTGAGCAGGAATACTTCCTTGTCGACAAGGACGCCTATGACCAGCGCCGCGACCTCATCTATACAGGCCGCACCCTCTTCGGCGCGCGTCCACCGAAGGGACAGGAGCTCGAGGACCACTACTTCGGTTCCATCAAGCCCCGCGTGCAGGAGTTCATGGCCGACCTCGACGAGGAACTCTGGAAGCTCGGCGTCCTTGCCAAGACCGAGCACAACGAGGTCGCCCCGGCCCAGCACGAGCTGGCCCCGATCTTCTCGACCGCGAACATCGCCGTCGACCACAACCAGATCACGATGGAGATGATGCGAAAGGTCGCAAAGCGCCACAACATGGTCTGCCTCCTGCACGAAAAGCCCTTCGCGGGCGTCAACGGCAGCGGCAAGCACAACAACTGGGCCATCTCCACGAACACCGGCATCAACCTTCTCGAGCCGGGCGATACGCCCTATGACAACGCCCAGTTCCTTTTGTTCCTCTGCGCCGTCATCAAGGCGGTCGACGACTATCAGGAGCTGCTGCGCGTGTCCGTCGCCTCCGCCGGCAACGACCACCGTCTCGGCGCGAACGAGGCGCCCCCGGCCGTCGTCTCGATCTTCCTCGGCGACGAGCTGACCGAAATTTTGACCTCCATCGAGAGCGACACGCCCTACGGCGGCCGCAAGAAGGAGCAGCTCAAGATCGGCGTGGACGTTCTGCCGCGCTTTTTCAAGGACACCACCGACCGCAACCGCACCTCGCCCTTTGCCTTCACCGGCAACAAGTTTGAATTTCGTATGCCCGGCTCGACGCTCTCAATGGCTGGCCCGAACGTCGTTTTGAACACGGCGGTCGCCGAGGAGCTGCGCCAGTTTGCCGACGAGCTCGAGGGAGCGCAGGACTTCACCGCCGAACTCAACGAGCTCATCAAGCGCGTTATCAAGGAACACAAGCGCATCATCTTCAACGGTAACGGCTATGACGACGCCTGGATCGCCGAGGCGCTGCGCCGCGGTCTGCCGAACCTCCGCGCAACGCCGGACTGCATGCCCGCGTTTATCAGCGAGAAGTCCGTGCAGCTCTTCACCTCTCACGGGGTCTACTCCAAGACCGAGCTCCAGTCGCACTACGACATCAAGCTCGACAATTACGCCAAGATCATCAATATTGAGGCGCAGACGATGCTCGATGTGTCCAAAAAGGACATCCTTCCCGCCGTCTCCGCCTACACCAAGTCCCTCGCGGACACCGCCGCCGCCAAGAAGGCCGTCTCCGCCGACATCGACTGCAGCTACGAGACTGAGACGCTCGCGAAGATCTCCGGCATCGAGGCGTGCATGTTCGCCAAGACCGCCGCGCTCGAAAGGGCCGTCATCGAGGCAAAGGAGACTGTCGGCATGCTGGAGACCGCGAACTACTACAAGGACCACGTCATCCCCGCCATGAACGAGCTGCGCGTCAACGCCGACGAGCTGGAGACGCTGACGAGCAAAGCTTACTGGCCCTTCCCGTCCTACGGCGATTTGCTTTTTGGTGTCAGATAATCACACCGGCAATGAGGCCCATCTAAGCTGTTCATCGGGGGCGGTCTTTGGCCGCCCCTTTTGATACCCAATCTCTTTTGCAATCTACATCATTAAACTGGAGGAAAAAACTATGTGTTCTATCATCGGAGCCGAAGACTTCGACATTCCGCAGCCGGAATTTGTCGAGTGCTTCTTCAGGACCAAGACAAGGGGGCCGGACATGACCCGCTTGTGCGACACCCCAGCCGGCCGCCTCGGCTTTCACCGCCTCGCCATTATGGACGTCAATGAGACGGGGATGCAGCCCTTTGCACTGAACGGCAATTACGTCGTCTGCAACGGCGAACTCTACGGCTTCCGAAATTTGAAGAACACACTCTCCTCCAACTATACATTTGAAAGTAATTCCGACTGCGAGATCATCCTCCCGCTCTATGAGCAGTACGGCCTCGAGATGTTCAAAATGCTCGACGCGGAGTTCGCGATGATCCTCTACGACGGCAAAAGAAACGCGCTCATCGCCGCGCGCGACCCCATCGGCATCCGCCCGCTCTATTACGGCAAAAGCAAGTCCGGCGGCATGGCCTTCGCCTCGGAGCCCCAAAACCTCGTCGACATCTGCAAGGAAATTCAGCCCTTCCCGCCCGGCTGCTACTGGGCGGACGGAAAGTTCACCCGCTACTGCGACATCGCTGAGCGCCGCGCGCCGGTGACGGATGACCTCGAGACGGTCTGCACGAACATCCGCCAGAAGCTCGCCCTCGGCGTCGCCAAGCGCCTCGATTCAGACGTGCCGGTCGGCTTTTTGCTTTCGGGCGGACTCGACAGCTCTTTAGTCTGTGCCATCGCGACAAAGCTGCTCGACAAGCCCATCCGCACCTTCGCCATCGGCATGGACACGGACGCGATCGACCTCAAGTACGCGAAACAGGTTGCGGACTTCATCGGCAGCGAGCACACCGAGGTCATCATGAGCCGGGACGACGTGCTCGCCTCGCTCGAGGACGTCGTGCACCTGCTCGGGACCTATGATATCACGACCATCCGCGCGAGCATCGGCATGTACCAGGTCTGCAAGTACATCCACGAGCACACGGACGTCCGCGTGCTGCTAACGGGCGAAATTTCCGACGAACTCTTTGGCTACAAATATACGGACTTTGCGCCCTCCGCCGAGGCTTTCCAGCAGGAGTCCGAAAAGCGCATGCGGGAGCTGCACATGTATGACGTGCTGCGCGCCGACCGCTGCATTTCGGTGAACTCGCTCGAGGCGCGCGTGCCCTTCGGCGACCTCGACTTTGTGAAGTACGTCATGGCGGTGCCGGGCGAGATGAAGATGAACAGCTACCACATGGGCAAGTACCTCCTGCGCCATGCCTTCGAGGGCGGCGGCTATCTGCCGGACAGCATCCTCTGGCGCGAGAAGGCCGCGTTTTCGGATGCGGTCGGGCATTCGATGGTGGACGACCTCAAGGAATACGCCGAGGGCCTCTACACCGACGCGGAATTTGAAGAAAAGCGCGCGCGGTACGATTTTGCACAGCCGTTCACGAAAGAATCGCTGCTCTACCGCGAGCTCTTTGAGAAGTATTACCCCGGCCAGGCGCATATGGTCGCGGACTTCTGGATGCCGAACCGCGCGTGGGAGGGCTGCAATGTCAGCGACCCCTCCGCGCGTGTGCTCGCGAACTACGGCGCGAGCGGAAAATAAAAAAACAGACTTCGGTCCCCGCGGACGAGTGTGCGTCCGCGGGGACCGCTCGCATTTCGCGCCCGCGTGCGGCGCACGCTGCCAAACGGAGCGCGGCGTTTTCGTCGGTCCCTACAAAATCGAACAAAATTTGGGCTGGGGCTTGCCTCAGCCCGACACTTTATCTATAATGAATAAAAGAACTATGATCTGGAGGTCTGCGCTTTGAGTGGCTACACAGCCGAAAAAAAGAATACCGGCGTCGAAAGGTCCGCCCCCCGGGCGCAGGAGGACAGCATTCCTCTCGTTGAGGACGTCCCCGCGGAAAAGCCGAAAGACCCGCGGGTGGAACCGGCGGGGGAGGATGCGTCCTCGGTGCCTGCTGCCGGAAGCGCCCCGGAAGAGCCGGAGTGCCGCTTTGCGCTGACCGCGCTCGCCCGGCGGCTCGGCTTCGAGACAGCGGACAGTCCGACCGCCTATTTTACCGACGGTGTGCAGACGAAGGACGAAGAGAGCTTCTGGACCGCGCTCAACAGCAAGGCGGAGAGCCTTCTGCTCATGATGCGCGCGGCGGACGGGGGCGACCCCTTCTCGGCTGACATGCAGCTTGAGATCGGCCTCTCGCGCGACTGGTTGAAGGCGTGGGGTCTGCTGCTCCCGCCAATCGGGGACGGGTCAGCGCTCACGCTGGGCGACCTGCGCCGCAAGACCGAGGCCGCCGGTGTGTGCAGCGGGGTGGACGTCGATCTGCTGGAAACGACCCTCGACGAAAAGGCCTATTTCCGCGTCTTCCAGCTCGCGGAGGGCAAGGCCGCCGTCAACGGCACGGACGGCCGCGTTGAAGAACTTTTCCCGCGCGAAAAACGCGCGACCATCGAAGCCGACGAAAAAGAGATCGTCGATTTTAAAAACCTCAACTGGCTGCAGTGCGTGAACAAGGGCGACGTCATCTGCAACATCTTCCCGCCCACGCAGCCGGAGGACGGCTGCGATGTCGGCGGCAACATCATTAAGGGCAAGACCGGTCTTGAGCCGCGCCTGCCGCGCGGCAAGAACATTGCCCTGAGCGAGGACGGTGCAAAGCTCGTTGCCGAAACGGACGGCCAGCTCGCCTTTGCCGGAAACGCTTTCAAGATCAACCCTGTCGTGTACATCGACGGCAACATCGACAGCGCCGTCGGCAACCTCGACGTCGTCGGCTCGATCAACGTCAAGGGCAATGTGCTCGAGGGCTTCACCGTCCGCGCAACGGGGGACATCCAAATCTTCGGCAGCGTCGTCGGCGCGACCGTCGAGGCGGCAGGGGACATCAAGATCAACGGCGGTGTCAACGGCGGGACCGTCTCCGCCGGCGGCAGCCTCATCACAAAATTCATCGAAAACACGAACGCCGAGGTCACCGGCGCAATCACCGCCGAAAACATCATCAACAGCAGTGTCGTCTGCGGCGAGAAGATCACCGCGGTCGCCGGCAAGGGCGCGATCATCGGCGGCAGCGTCACGAGCTTTAAGGGCGTCGAGGCGAAGGTCATCGGCAGCGAACGCAACCTCGCAACGAAGATGGTTGTCGGCTGCGACCCGCAGCTCTCCCAGGAGCGCCTCGCGCTCAAGGCCGAGGTCGCCGCGCTGAGCAAAAAGGCCGACGAGACCCGCAAGAGCATCCGCTATCTCGAGGGGATGGAGGAGACAGGACCAGCCCAGCAGCAGCTGCTCGGCAAGCTTCGCCTCGACTTCTCGGTCACAAACATGAACATCGCCAAAAAAACCGCCCGCATCCAGACGCTCGAGGAGCTGCTGCAGGGCGATGGCTACCAGATCGTCGCGAGCCACATCTACCCGCCCCTCATTGTCACGATGGGAACGATCACCCAGCACTTCCTCGACGAATCGCGCATGTCCCGCATCTACAAGGCGGACGGCGACATCCACTTGGGCATGAAATAATTTCAGCGATCTGCGCCGGACCGGGGTCTCGCCCCGGTCCGACTTTTCCCGCGCACGCAAGCACCGCTTTTTTGTCCGGAAATATGCAATATACTATTGACAAGCCAAGAATTTTCTGATATTCTAACGAAGCACGCACTGGGAAAGTTGCGCCTGTTTGCGTGCAAAAAATGCGATGAAGCGGGAGATTGCGGCGGGCGTCGTTCGGCCTCGGCCGGTAACTTTCGTGGAGTATGTCCGATGTCGGAAGGCGTTCCGGCAGTCAATCGGGCGGTGCAGAACGTTTCTGTTCACGCGTATATCGTCTGGACGGTGACAGGCCGGATCAAATATCCGGTTTGTTTTTCGGGCAGAGTCTGATACGCACGGCAAAGTGTACAGAAAAACTTCTCACCGAACGCAAATCTTCGGCGGAGCCAATGCCGCCGGAAAAACAAACGTTCAGGAGGAAAGAACATGGCAACAGCTACCAACAAAAAAATGATCCGCATCCGTCTCAAGGCGTATGACCATCAGCTCATCGACGCCGCCGCGGAAAAGATCGTCGAGACCGCAAAGCGCACGGACGCTAAGGTCTCCGGCCCCATCCCGCTTCCCACCAAGAAGGAAATCGTCACCATCCTCCGCGCTGTCCACAAATATAAGGACAGCCGCGAGCAGTTTGAGCGCCGCACCCACAAGCGCCTCATCGACATCATGAACCCGACCCAGAAGACGGTCGAGGCGCTCATGTCCCTGGAGCTCCCGGCAGGTGTCGAGATCGAGATGAAGCTGTAATCTCCGCCGCTTGTCTTTTTTCGCCGTGCCGTCATCTCGGCGGCTTGCCGTATCGATATCGGCGCGACAAAAATCCTGCGCGGCTGCCGCGAAACTTTGAACAGGGCGTTCAAAACTCTGCGCGGCAACCGGAAGCGATACCTTATTAATTAAAGTGTCGCAAATGAATCAGTCAGAACCCCATTCGTCCGCGGCTTGCGCGCGGACGGGGTCAAGTCAGAAGCCTCTGCCGTCGCCGTCTTTGGCTGCGCCGGGCAAGCGATCTGACCAATAACCTTTAAGGAGGAAATACAATGAAGAAAGCGATCATCGGTAAAAAGGTCGGCATGACGCAGATCTTCGATGAAGCAGGACACGTCGTTCCCGTCACCGTCATCGAGGCGGGTCCGTGTGTCGTCGTCCAGAAGAAGACCAAGGACAAGGAAGGCTATGAGTCCGTCCAGCTTGGTTTCCAGGACGAGCCCGAGCGTAAGCTCTCAAAGCCTGAGAAGGGCCACCTTGAAAAGGCTGGCGTCTCCCTCAAGAAGTACCTCAAGGAATTCCGCTTCGAAGACTGCGCCGCGCTCAACGTCGGCGACGTTCTGAAGGCAGATGTGTTCGCGGCGGGCGACAAGGTCGACGTCACGGGCATCAGCAAGGGCAAAGGCTACGCCGGCGTTATCAAGCGTTACGGCGCACAGCGTACCCCCACCAGCCACGGCGGCGGCCCTGTCCACCGTCATGCAGGCTCCATGAACTCCTGCTCCGATCCGTCCCGCATCTACAAGGGCAAGATCGGCGCCGGTCATATGGGCTGCGAGCAGGTCACGGTTGAGAACCTCGACATCGTCAAGGTTGACCCCGAGCTCAACATGATCGTTGTCCGCGGTGCAATTCCCGGCCCCAAGGGCGGTCTTGTCTACCTCAAGAACACCGTCAAGAACGTCAAGGCCAAGGGCGCAGCCGCCGGTATCAGCTCCAACCCGCAGAAGCAGTCCGCTCGTGTCAACCCGCAGAAGGCTTCCGCCAGAAACAGATAAAGGAAAGGAGAGACAAAAATGCCTAAAGCACCAGTTTACAACATGGCCGGCGAAAAGGTCGGTGAGATCGAGCTCTCCGAATCCGTATTCGGTATCGAACCCAACGTGTCGGTCCTTCACGATTCCGTCAAGAACCACCTCGCGAACTGCCGTCAGGGCACGCAGAGCGCTCTGACCAAGGGCGAGGTCGACGTTACGACCCGCAAGCCCTGGCGCCAGAAGGGCACCGGCCGCGCACGCGCCGGTCACGCCGGCTCCCCGGTGTGGACCCACGGCGGCGTCGCATTCGCGCCGAAGCCCCGCGACTACAGCTACACGCTGAACAAGAAGGTCAAGAGACTCGCCATCAAGAGCGCGCTGTCCTCCAAGGCAGCCGAGGGTGAGATCGTCGTCATCGACACTCTGGCAATGCCCGAGATCAAGACCAAGGCCTTCAGAACCTTCCTCGACCAGATTGACGTCACCGGCAAGGCGCTCGTCATCACGAAGGAAGTCGACGAATCCGTTATCAAGAGCGCAAGAAACATCCCCGGCGTCGAAACGACCTTTGCAAACGTCATCAACCCCTATGACGTTCTCAACGCCGGCAAGCTCGTCGTTGACAAGGCTGCGCTCGAGACCATCGAGGAGGTGTTCGCATGAGAACCGCATACGACATCATCAAGCGCCCGGTCATCACCGAGCAGTCCATGGAAGACCTCGACATCAAAAAGTACGTTTTTGAAGTCGCGAAGGACGCCAACAAGATCGAGATCAAGAAGGCCGTCGAAGAGATCTTCGGCGTGAAGGTCATCCGCGTTACGACAACGATCGTTCCCGGCAAGGAAAAGCGCCAGGGCAACAAACCCAAGGGCATGACCTCCGAGTGGAAAAAGGCCGTTGTCAAGCTCAGCAGAAATTCCAAGAACATCGAAATCTTCGAGGGTATGGTGTAAGGGAGGAAAAAAGCAATGTCTATCAAAACTTATAAACCCACTACACCGTCCAGACGTCACATGACGGTTTCGGGCTTTGACGGCGTCGACAAGCATGCCGACCCTGAGAAATCCCTTGTAGAGGTTTTGAAAAAGCACGCCGGCCGCAACAGCTACGGCCGCATCACCGTCCGTCACCAGGGCGGCGGCAACAAAAAGAAATACCGCATCATCGACTTCAAGCGCAACAAGATGGATATGCCCGCGACCGTGCTTCGCCTCGAATACGACCCGAACCGCACCGCGCATATCGCTCTGCTGCAGTATGAAGACGGCGAGAAGCGCTACATTCTCGCGCCTGTCGGCCTCAAGGCCGGAGATACCGTTATCTCCTCCACGACCGCCGATATCAAGCCGGGCAACGCGCTTCCGCTCGCGAATATCCCCGTCGGCACGATCATTCACAACGTCGAGCTTTACCCCGGCAAGGGCGCGCAGCTTGTCCGCTCCGCCGGCGTTGAAGCCCAGCTTATGGCGAAGGAAGACGGCTATGCTCAGGTCCGCCTGCCCTCCGGCGAGTTCCGCAAGATCCGCCTTGACTGCATGGCTACCATCGGTCAGGTTGGCAACGTTGACTACGCCAATATCCACGTCGGCAAGGCCGGCCGCAAACGTCACATGGGCTGGCGTCCGACCGTCCGCGGCTCGGTCATGAACCCCTGCGACCACCCCCACGGCGGCGGCGAAGGCAAGAGCCCTGTCGGTCGTCCGGGACCTGTTACCCCCTGGGGTAAGCCGGCACTCGGCTATAAGACCCGCGCGACGAAGAACAAGAGCGAAAAGTTCATCGTCAAGCATCGCAACCAGAAGTAAGGAGGGAATTGTAAAATGAGCAGAAGCATCAAGAAAGGCCCCTTTGCAGCTCCCGAACTGCTCAAACGGGTCGACGAAATGAACAAGGCCGGCGAGAAAAAGGTCCTCAAGACGTGGAGTCGTTCCTCCACCATCTTCCCGTCTTTTGTCGGTCACACGATCGCCGTCCATGACGGCCGCCGCCACGTTCCGGTGTATATCACCGAGGACATGGTAGGGCACAAGCTCGGCGAGTTCGCGCCTACCCGCACATTCCGCGGTCACGCCGGCTCCAAGACGACTAAATAAGGAGGAGAACAATGGAAGCAAGAGCAGAACACAAGTTTGCCCGCATCTCTCCCCGTAAGGTCTCAGTCGTCTGCGACCTCATCCGCGGCAAAGATGTTAAGGAAGCGGAAGCCATCCTTCAGAACACTCCGAAGGCCGGTTCCGAGCTCCTCATCAAGGTTTTGAAGAGCGCGGCTGCAAACGCCGAAAACAACTTCGACATGGACCCCGATAAGCTCTATGTCAAGACCACCTACGCAAACCCCGGCCCGATCCTCAAGCGCGGCATGCCGCGTGCGCAGGGCCGCATGTACCGTATCAACAAGAGAACCAGCCACATCACCGTTGTTGTGGCTGAGAAAGAATAAGGGAGGAGGCTGAATATGGGACAGAAAGTTAATCCGCACGGATTCCGCGTTGGCGTTATCGACGACTGGGATTCCAGATGGTACGCCAGAGAAGACAAGGTCGGCGACCTGATCGTTGAAGATTACAACATTCGCAAGTATCTCAAGAAATCCCTGTATTCCGCAGGAGTCCCGAAGATCGAGATCGAACGCGACAGCTCCAAGGTCCGCATCTTCATCCACTGCGCCCGTCCGGGCGTCGTGATCGGCAAGGGCGGCACGGAGATCGAACGTCTGCGCATGTCCGTCGAAAAGATGATCGGCAAGCCCGTCGCGCTGTCCATCGTCGAAATTCGCACCCCGGACACCGACGCACAGCTCGTCGCGGAGAACATCGCTCAGCAGCTCGAAAAGCGCATCAGCCATCGCCGCGCTATGAAAAACTGCATGGGCCGCGCCATGCGCCTCGGCGTCAAGGGCATTAAGGTCATGTGCTCCGGCCGTCTCGGCGGCGCTGAGATCGCCCGCAAGGAATGCTACCACGAAGGCACCATTCCGCTTCAGACTCTGCGCGCTGACATCGACTACGGCTTTGCCGAGGCCGCGACCACCTATGGCCGCGTCGGCGTAAAGGTCTGGATTTACAAGGGCGAAGTCCTCAGCCAGACCCTCCGCTCCACGCCGCGCACGATGGATCTCTCCCGTGCCAACGACCGTGACCGCGGTGACAGAAGAAGAAACAACAACGGTAACCGCGGCGGACAGGGCGGCGGATACAACCGCGGCGGACAGGGCGGCGGATACAACCGCGGCGGTCAGAGCGGCGGATATCAGAACCGTGAGGGCGGCTACAATCGCGGCCCCCGTCCTTCGACACCAAGGGAAGGAGGCAACGCATAATGCTTCTGCCTAAGAGAGTTAAATACCGCAGACAACAGCGCGGCCGCATGAAGGGCAAAGCGCTCCGCGGCAACACCGTTACCTACGGTGATTATGGTCTTCAGGCGCTCGAGCCCGCATGGATCACCTCCAACCAGATCGAGGCGGCCCGTATCGCAATGACCCGTTACACGAAGCGTGGCGGCAAGGTCTGGATCAAGATTTTCCCCGACAAGCCCGTCACCCAGAAGCCGGCCGAAACCCGCATGGGCTCCGGTAAAGGTTCCCCTGAGTATTGGGTCGCTGTCGTGAAGCCCGGCCGCGTCATGTTCGAAATGGCCGGCGTTTCCGAAGAGACTGCCCGCGAGGCAATGCGTCTTGCAAGCCACAAGCTGCCTATCAAGACCAAGTTCGTCAAGCGCGAGGCTGAGACTGTTACCGATTCCGAGACAGGTGGTGAATAAGATGAAGGCAAATGAGATTCGCGAAATGACTCCCGCCGAGCTCGAAAGCAAGCTCGTCGAATTGAAGAAGGATCTGTTCACCCTCCGTATGCAGCACGCAACCAACCATCTGGACAATCCTACAAAGATTTCTGCCGTTCGTCGTGACATTGCCCGAGTCAAGACAGTTATTCGCCAGAAACAGCTCGAGCAGTGAGGAGGTAAGTGACAATGAACGAAGAAAGAACATCTTCCCGCAAGACCCGCATCGGCAAGGTCGTCTCCGACAAAATGGATAAGACCATCGTCGTAACGGTCGAGGATCGCGTTGCGCATCCGCTCTACAAGAAGATCATCAAACGCACCTATCGCCTCAAGGCACACGATGAGAACAACGAGTGCAAGATCGGTGATACCGTCCGCGTTATGGAGACCCGCCCCCTGTCCAAGGACAAGAGATGGCGTCTCGTCGAAATCATAGAAAAGGCAAAGTAAGGAGGCCCCAAAGTGATACAGGAAGAAACATATCTCAAGGTGGCCGACAATACCGGCGCCAAAGAGATCAAGTGCATCCGCGTTCTCGGCGGAAGCAGACGCAAGTACGGCAACATCGGCGACGTGATCGTGGCTTCCGTCCGCAAGACGCAGCCGGGCAGCGCCGTCAAAAAGGGCGATGTCGTCAAGGCCGTTATCGTCCGCAGCGCCAAGGGCGTCCGTCGTGCAGACGGCACCTATGTCCGCTTCGATGAAAACGCAGCCGTTCTCATCCGCGACGATAAAAACCCCCGCGGCACCCGTATTTTCGGGCCCGTCGCCCGCGAGCTCCGCGACAAGGATTTCATGAAGATCCTTTCGCTCGCTCCCGAAGTTATTTGAGGAGGGCGAAGAATGAAAGTAATTAAAGACGATAAAGTCGTTGTCCTGTCCGGCAAGGACAAGGGCAAGCAGGGCAAGGTTCTTTCCGCCGACCCGAAGCACGGCAAGGTGGTCGTCGAGGGCGTGAACCTCTGCGCGCATCACATCAAGGCCCGCAAACCGGGCGAAGAGAGCGGCATCATCAAGTCCGAGACGCCGATCTACGCTTCCAAGGTCATGGTCGTCTGCCCGCGCTGCGGTCAGCCCACCCGCGTTGGCCACAAGATCCGTGAGGACGGCAGCAAAGCCCGCGCCTGCAAAAAGTGCGGCGAACCGCTTTAAAGAAAGGAGTGACTGAATAATGCCTGATATGCCCAGACTCAAAACAAAATACAGGGAGGAAGTCGCTCCCGCTCTTATGAAGAAATACAGCTATAAGAGCCCCATGCAGATCCCGAAGATTGACAAGATCGTCATCTCTGTCGGCGCAGGTGACTGCAAAGACAACCAGAAGGCCCTCGACGCCGTGATCAAGGATATTTCCGCGATCGCCGGCCAGCACGCCGTTCCGACCAAGGCCCGCAAGAGCGTTGCAAACTTCAAGCTCCGCGAAGGCCAGACCGTCGGCGTGAAGGTCACGCTCCGCCAGGACCGCATGTGGGAATTCCTCGACCGTCTCTTCAACGTCGCGCTTCCGCGTGTCCGTGACTTCCACGGCATCAACCCGGACGGCTTCGACGGACGCGGCAACTACAGCCTCGGTCTCAAGGAGCAGATCATCTTCCCCGAGATCGACTATGATAAGATCGAAAAGCTGCGCGGCATGAACATTGCCATCTGCACCACCGCACAGTCCGATGAAGAAGCAAGAGAGCTGCTCTCCCTGATGGGCGCTCCGTTTGCAAAGGCTTAAGGAGGATTTCAGCATGGCAAAAACATCTATGAAGATCAAGCAGCAGAGACCTGCGAAGTTCTCCAGCCGCGAGTACAACCGCTGCAAGATTTGCGGCCGTCCCCACGCCTATCTGCGTGACTACGGAGTATGCCGCATCTGCTTCCGTGAGTTGGCCTATAAGGGCCAGATTCCCGGTGTGAAAAAGGCCTCGTGGTAAAACGGTCGCACAGGGCGTCCTTATGCTTCATCTCACCGGCTTGCCGTATAACATATACTGTCTGCGCCGCCTCGATTTTGCCTAAGAACGCCCTGAGCACCTTTGCGGTTCCTGAACCGTTCTATTGGAACTCAGAAACCCATTGAGGTTTTCCGGGCTGGTTTCGGACTGCCTCAATTATCTGTTGGCTCGTTTGGCTTTGCCAAACATCGCAAGAGCCCGTCCGGCGGAGCCGGACATCGCATCGACCTGTAGGATTTGAAAAGGGGACACCCTT
>JAKOSQ010000217.1 GCA_029777215.1 Bacillota bacterium | reverse complement strand
GCTCTCGTCATAGGCGGTGTGCGTGGCGACATAGCGGCAGAGCACATAGGCCTTATCCTTGACGGACATCGTCGTTTTGAGCGAGCCGTCCTTGTAAAGGCCGGTGACGATACCGTCGCAGGTCTGCTCAAAGGTTGATATTTCGCTGCGCACCTGCGCGTCGGTGAGATTGGCGACGCTGCCGCTGCCGGAGGCGTTGGCGAGCTGGAACGTGACCGAAACGCCGGTCACCCGCCCGCTGCTGCTGATATAGCCGCCGCTCGTCCGCAGTCCGTACTGGTTGAGGAAAGCGGCGTATTCCATATAGTCGAAGCAGGAATAGTCATAGGCGCTCTGGATGCTGTCGAGCACTTGGTCGAGCTGGGTCTCCGTGTAGCCATCCGGGAGCGCAAAGCTCTGGGACAGGACCTTGTTGCAGAGCATGTAGTCCCAGGCCTGGATGTAGTCGCTGTAGCTCGAGAGCTTTGCCGGCTTCGACACGGCATAGTGGCTCTTGTCGAGTGTGTAGGCGGTCGGCTTCGGCGTGATCGCGGGCCAGACCGGCTTTTGCACCTGCGAGGACAGACGGTAGAGCATGATGCAGGTGTCGCATCGCTTGACGCTCTGCCCGCCGCCGAAGGCGACGGTCCCGTCGCCGGCCGGGATACCCTTGACGATGCCGTAGTCATAGAGGGTGTTCGCGACCTTCGAGTCCGTGTCGGAGAAGACATTCGACGTTGTCGCGCCCGTATCGAGCTTGTAGACCGACGCAATATACGCGCAGATCTGCGCGCGCGACGCGTAGGAATCGGGGGCCGTGCCGGACGAAACGATGCCGTTGTCCTGCGCCCAGCTCCAGACGTCGATATACCATGGGCTGGTTTCGCCGGTGTAGCCGGCGGTATTCACGCCCGCCATCGAGACGACGAGCTTGATCGCCTCGGCGTTGCTGACCGGATTCTGGGGCAGGAAAGTCCCGTTGCCGTAGCCGTTGACCACGCCCTGCGAGGCCATCGAGGTGACCTCATTGTAATAGTAGCTGTCGGACGTGACGTCCGTGAAGCTGCCCGCGGCGTCCGCCCGGGCGAAGGGGACGAGCCCCGCCGTCAGGGAAAACAGGAGCAGCAGGCAAAGGATTGCGCCGGTTTTTTTTATCGTTTTTTTCTTGAGCAAGTCAGAACGCCTCACTTTCCGCACCGCGCCATGCAGCGGCTTTTCTTCAGTTTATGCCACCCCCGGCGGGAGCGCAAGAGGCAAAATTCTTCCTTTCTCAGCGTACGACCGTCTCCATATACTCCGCGAGTGCCTGGCGCACTTCGTTTTCGCCGCGGTAGTTCGGGTCGGTGTTGTCCGTGTCGAGCGAGAGCATGGAGATGCCGCAGCGCTGCTGCACCGTCTCTTCGAGCATGCGCGCCGCCGCCCACTCGTGGCGGCAGCCGGAGCTGCCCATGAAGATTGCGACATCCGCGCCGCGCTCGGTGATAATGCGGCAGACCTCGTCTACCATCTCCTGTCCGTTCGCACCCGTGCCGTGGACGGTCGCGCCGTCGAGCAGACGGCGGCAGGCGGTCTCGCGGCAGGCGTCGGGGTCCTCCGGGTGTTCAAAAACCGCGCGGGCGCCGAAGCTGTAGCCGTCCGCCACAACGGCGGAGGCATATTTTTCCGCGAGGAAGGCCGCATAGTCGAGTCCGCGCCAGAGCATATTGTGTAGCAGCACCACGCGGTGACGCTCGACGCCCGGGCAGTAGCCCTCGCCCGCCGCGGCGCGCTTTTTGCCGAGCGCGCCCTCCGCTTCCAGCTGGGCGCAGAATTCCTCCGTCGGCCCCCAGGCGTTGGTCAGCTCGTTGCAGATGTTGAGCGCAGAGGGCAGCGGACAGGGCCGAGCCGAGCGCAGAGCGGCGTTTTCGGCGAGCAGCGCGGCGGCGCGGTTCGTGAGCGCCATGCGCGCGCGCAGAGCGTCCTGGTCGAGCTTTTTGCCGGTGAGCTTTTCGAGGAAGGCCACGAAGGCGTCGTACTGTGCGGCGAGGTAGGCGAGGGTCCGCCCGCCCGGGCGCTTCGGCACGTCAAACTGGAAGGTCGGCGCGCCCACGCGCGCGGCGAGGGCCATGTAGGCCATGCAGGCCGAGTCGCAGGGGATCGGCACCGCGACGTAGGCGTCCGGGCGCAGGCCCATGTCGCCGACGAGGATCGTGCCGATCTGCGCCTTGCTCAGACGGCAGACATCGGCGTTCGCGCGCAGCTCGCACGCGCGCATCAGCGGCGGGATGAGGGCCGCGTTCTCACTCAGACGGGGCGTGAGCAGATCAAAGCTCATCGGCACGCAGTCGAAGGCATAAATCAGCTCTACCGGCGCGGGGCCGCTGACGTAAATGATCTTTTTGCCCTCATCCCGGGCGCGCTGGAGCATCGCCCAGTAGGGCGCGTCCGAAACGAGGTCCGCGCAGCGCGCGTCCTCCGCCGCGCACGCGGCGGCGTAGTCAAGGTAGCTGAGTTCGCCCGCGAGCAGGCGCTCGGCGTCCTGTTTCATATCTCTCAAACTGAAAACCTCCGGTAAAGACGAAAGCGCCAGGCCCGCTGCCGCTCTCGAAGCATCTGTTCAAATTTTTCCTTTTTTTGTGTAGTAGTAGATGAGCTCGTCCCCGATCTGGTCGAGGGGGAACTGCCGCGTCACGGCGCCGAGCTTGTAGGCCTCCATCGGCATGCCGTAAACCACGCAGGTGTCCTTGTCCTGTCCGATCGTGTAGGAACCGAGGGCGTGCATCTTCGCAAGGCCCTTCGCGCCGTCCGCCCCCATGCCGGTGAGGATGACGCCCACAGCCTTTTTCCCCGCCGTCTGCGCGACCGAGTCGAACAGCACGTCCACTGAGGGACAGTGGCCGTTGACCTTTTCGCCGCGCGCGCAGTGGACGTAATAGCCCTTTTCGTCCTTTTTGAGGGTCATGTGGTACTCGCCGGCGGCGAGCAGAATCTGACCCTGCTCAACGCGGTCGCCGTCGGCCGCCTCCTTGGCGGACATTTTGCAGATCTTATCGAGCCGCTGGGCATACATCGTCGTAAATCCCGCCGGCATGTGCTGCACGATGACGACGCCCGGCGTCGTCGGCGGGAGGTTTTTGACGACCTCGATGATGGCCTCGGTGCCGCCGGTCGACGCGCCGATCGCGATGACATCGGCCTTGTCCGGCGCGAGGCTGGCGTTCCCCATCAGGCGGACGGAGAGCGTTGAGGGGCCCGCGAGCGCGGTGTTGCGGACCTTCGCGCCCGCAGCGACCTTTACTTTTTCGGCAAGCTCGTCGAAAAACGCGTTCACGGAACCCACCGAGCCGTCCGCCGGCTTTTTGACGAAGTCGACAGCTCCGGCGCTCATTGCGTCAATGGCGTTCATCGGCAGCGAGCTGACAACGACGACGGCCACAGGGTGCTGCTTCATGAGGGTCTTCATAAATTCGATGCCGCTCATTTTCGGCAGCTCGACGTCGAGCGTCACAACGTCCGGCTTGAGCTCAAGAATTTTGCGGAGCGCATCGTCCGCGTCAACGGCGGTGCCGACGATTTTGATGTCAGGGTCCTTGCTCAGTGTGAGCTGCAGTTTTGTTCGGAAAAGGACGGAGTCGTCCACAGCCAGAACGCGAACGGGCATAGCAATCACTTCCGTTTTTCTACATAATAAGATGGCATATAACTTTTTTTATTATCCCTTCTTTTGTACACAATTACAAGCCCAAATTTTATTTGAGCGCCTCCGGCATAAAATTTTTGCCCGAATTTCATTTTCCTCTTGAATTCCCATAAACCCTATAATATAATAGGAAAAGAGTTGACGGGGTCGTCTCCGTTTTTTCCCTGAACACACGCTCGACGAAAGGAGACTTTCTCATGAAAATTTCGACGAAGGGCCGCTACGCACTGCGCATCATGGTCGATCTCGCGCAGCAGCACTCTAACGAATTCATACCGCTCCGCGACGTGTCGGAGCGACAGGATATATCCGAAAAATACGCTGAAATGATCGTCGGTCTGCTGAGCAAGACCGGCTTTGTCTTCAGCTCGCGCGGCAAGGGCGGCGGGTACAAGCTCGCGCGTCCGCCCGAGACGATCACGGTCGCAGCGATCCTCAAGGCCGTAGAGGGCTCGCTGGCCCCGGTCGCCTGCCTCGACATCCCGAACAACGTCTGCCCGCGCGCGGGCAATTGCGTCACGCTGCCGATGTGGCGGGAGCTTGAGCGCCGCATCGACGAATACCTCAACAGCGTCACGGTCGCCGATCTCTCCGGCCAGTCGCAGGCCATCGGCGCGGACTACTGCATCTGAAAGCGCCGCCGTGCCCTCCCCACCGCGCCCCGTCACGCAGGGCTTCCCCAGCGAAAAAGCAAAGCGCACAAACAGCGTCCGGCGGACGGATAGCCTCCGTTTCCGCCGGACTTTTTTAAAAAATATTCCCATTATCTCTATAGGTGTATTGACAAGTACAGATTCGCGTGCTATATTCCTACTTAGAGAACAGGATTAAAGGGTTTTAAGCCCGACAACAAAAAATGAACCCGAAACGGGACACAATACATTGTAAAGGAGATCGTTCAAAATGGATGTTTATTTTGACAATGCGGCAACCACGAAGATCAGCGATACAGCGCTGCAGGCGATGCTGCCGATCTATACAGAAATCTGGGGCAACCCCTCGAGCCCCCACCACATCGGCATCGAGGCCGCGAAGAAGCTCGAAGAGGCCCGCAAGTCCGTCGCCGCAAACATCGGCGCTGAGTCGAGCGAAATCTACTTCACCTCCGGCGGCAGTGAGGCGGACAACCAGGCGCTCCGCTCGGCCGCGCTCAACGGCGCGCGTCTCAATAAAAAGCACATTATTTCCACGAAGTTCGAGCACCACGCCATCCTCCACACCCTGCGCAAGCTCGAAAAGGAGGGCTTTGAGGTGACGCTGCTCGACGTCCACGAAAACGGCGTCATCACCGTTGAGGACGTTGAAAAGGCCATTCGCCCGGACACCTGCCTTGTAACGGTTATGTACGCGAACAACGAGATCGGCACCATCCAGCCGATCGCGGAGATCGGCGCGCTGTGCCGCGAAAAGAAAATCCCCTTCCACACGGACGCAGTGCAGGCCGTTGGCCATCTGCCGATCGACGTCAAGAAGGAGAACATCGACATGCTCTCGCTGTCCGGCCACAAGTTCCACGGCCCGAAGGGCGTTGGCGCGCTGTATGTCCGCAAGGGCATCATTCTCAACAACCTCATC
>JAKOSQ010000216.1 GCA_029777215.1 Bacillota bacterium | reverse complement strand
CATCAACGCCAGCTATATTAAGGAGCTCATACTGCTCGACACTATTCCCTACACCTCCGACAAAAAATGTGATATCATCCGCTATGTTCCGGTGGACAAGTTCTTTGCGGAAGCCATCACCCGCATTTACGAGGAAGTTTCGATCTCTTCCCTCTTTGACTAAACCCCCGCGCCACGCAGGCGCGAACAGACCAGACCGTCTTTCGCGGCCCGTATGCCGCAGAAAACACCTCCCGCGCGGCAGAACAGCGCGCCCTCTGCGGCGCGCACACCGCGGCACGGGACAAAGCGTCCCCGCTGTCAGCACGGTCCGACGGACTGCGCTGACAGCGAAGTGAAAGGACTTTTTCCGTTATGATCTTCAAAAAGCCAAGCGGCGGCGTTTCCTGGCTCGTCGTTTTTCTCGGCAACCCCGGCAAAAAATACGACGGCTCCCGCCACAACATTGGTTTCCGGACGGCGGACGCACTCGAGAAGCGCGAACACATCAAAATCGCCAAGCTCCGCTTCAACGCGCTGACCGCGACGGGCGAGCTCGGCGGCGAAAAGGTCCTCTTCATGAAACCGCAAACCTTCATGAACCTCTCGGGCAACGCCGTTGCTCCCGCCGCGGCGTATTACAGAATCCCCGCGGACCATGTCATCGTTGTTTCGGACGACATGTCTCTCCCGGTCGGCAAGCTGCGCATCCGCGCAAAGGGCTCCGCCGGGGGGCACAACGGCCTCAAGAGCATCATCGCCGCGCTCGGTACGGACGAAATTCCCCGCATCAAGATCGGCGTCGGTGTACCGCCCCCGGAGGCCGGCGAGCAGGAAATCATCAACTGGGTCCTCGGCGGCTTTGCCGGCAAGGACGCGGACATCATCGCGGAGACCTGTGAAAAAGCCTGCGACGCGCTCCCTGTGCTCATCGGCGAGGGTGCGGAAAAAGCCATGAATAAATTCAATTAAAACAGACAGCGGGAGTCTTTTTCCGCTGTCTGTTTTTCTCCGAAAACTCGAATTCGCCGGAAAGGGTCAGACTTCTATGAACATGACACTTGAGCGCTTTCTACCTGAGTTCAGCTCCGGCCGCTGCGTCCGCGTGGAGGACTTTCTCGGCGCGCACTGTGCGTGCGGCGGCGTGGTCTTCCGCGTTTGGGCGCCGAACGCCGTGCGCGTCGGCCTCGCGGGCGACTTCAACGGCTGGAACCCGGACGCCGATCTCATGACGCCGCGCGACGGCGGCGTCTGGGAGCTCTTCCTGCCGGGACTGCCGGCGGGCAGCGCCTATAAATACGCGATCGCCGCGCAGGACGGCCAGACGCTCTGGAAGGCGGACCCCTATGCCGTCTTCACCGAGCTTCGCCCCGCGAGCGCCTCGATCGTCCGGGAGCTGACGGACTTCGTCTGGTCGGACGGCGAATGGCTCGCCCATCGCCGCCGCCACAAGGTCTACGACAGTCCGCTCAACATCTATGAGCTGCACTTCGGCTCCTTCAAAAACGGCCGGGATGGCCCGATGAGCTATCGCGAGGCGCAGGAGCTGCTGCTCCCCTATGTGAAAGAAATGGGCTTTACCCACGTAGAGCTCATGCCGCTCACCGAGTTCCCCTATGACGGCTCCTGGGGCTACCAGTGCACCGGCTACTTCTCCGCGACCTCGCGCTTCGGAACGCCGGAGGAGCTCATGGCCCTCGTTGAAGCCTGCCACCGCGCGGACCTCGGCGTCATCATGGACTGGGTCCCCGCCCACTTCCCGAAGGACCCGCATGGCCTTGTCGAATTCGACGGCGGCCGGCTCTATGAGTATCAGGACCCCGAAATGGCGGAGCACCCGAGCTGGGGCACGCGCATTTTCGACTACAGCCGGGGCGAGGTGCGAAGCTTTCTCATCTCCTCGGCCCGCTTCTGGCTCGAACGCTTCCACATCGACGGCCTGCGCGTGGACGCGGTGGCCTCGATGCTCTACCTCGACTACGACCGCAAACCCGGCCACTGGAAGTCGAACAGATTCGGCGGCCGCGAAAACCTCGAGGCGGTCGAATTTCTGCAGCAGCTCAACGCCGCCTGCTTCAGCTATGACGACAGCATCCTCATGATCGCCGAGGAGAGCACGGCCTGGCCCCTCGTCACCCGTCCGACGGACATCGGCGGGCTCGGCTTCAACCTCAAGTGGAACATGGGCTGGATGAACGACACCCTGCGCTACCTCAAGACCGACCCCTACTTCCGCGCGGGCTGCCACAACGACCTCACCTTCTCGCTGATGTACGCCTTCTCGGAAAACTTCGTCCTCCCGCTGTCACACGACGAGGTCGTCCACATGAAGGGCTCTCTCTTCAACAAGGCCCCCGGCACGCGGGAGCAGAAATTCGCCACTGTCCGCGCTTTCTGGGCCTATATGCTCGCGCACCCGGGCAAAAAGCTTTTGTTCATGGGCGCGGAGCTCGGCCAGCCGAGCGAGTGGAACTATGAGGCCGAACTCCCGTGGGACCTGCTCGAACAGCCGGAAAACGCCGCGCTCAACAGCTATTTCCGCGAGGCAAACGCCTTTTACAACAGCGCCGCACCCCTCTGGGAGCTTGATTTTGACGGCAGCGGCTTCGAATGGCTGTGTGCGGACGAAAACGAGCGCAACGTCCTTGGCTTTGTCCGGCGGGACAAACGGGGCAATGCCCTCATCTTCCTCTGCAGCTTTTCCGGCATTACGACGGAGGGCTTCCGTCTCGGTCTGCCCGGCGCGGGCCGCTGCGAGACCGTTTTTTCGAGCGACGAAACACGCTTCGGCGGCAGCGGCGCGCTGTGTGTCGGCGCCGTCTTCAAAACCGAAAATATTCCACAGCATGGCAGAGATCAGTCCATTGTTGTTGATATTCCCCCACTCAGCGGCGTATTTTTCAAGTTTATCGTTTCTCCCACCCCACAGCGCGAAAAGCTGACCGACTGACGGTCACGAACGGAGGCAGGCAATGAAAAAAGAATGCATCGCAATGCTGCTCGCGGGCGGTCAGGGCTCGCGGCTCCATGCGCTGACAGACAGGGCGGCAAAGCCCATCATCCCCTTTGGCGGCAAATACCGCATCATCGATTTTCCCCTTTCGAACTGCGCGAATTCGGGCATCGACGTCGTCGGCGTCCTCACGCAGTATCAGCCGCTGCGTCTCAACAGCTACATCGGCAGCGGTCTGCCATGGGACCTCGACGTTCAGAACGGCGGGGCCTACATCCTCCCGCCCTACCAGATCGCGGGGGAAAACGGCAAGTGGTTCTCCGGCACGGCCAACGCCATCTACCAGAACATTCCCTTCATTGAAATGTGGGACCCCGAGTACGTCGTCATCCTCTCCGGCGACCACATCTACAAAATGGACTATGCGGACATGCTCGCGCAGCACAAGGCCCACGCGGCGGACTGCACGATTGCCGTTCTGCGCGTCCCGCTCGAGGACGCCTCCCGCTTCGGCATCATGGAGACGGACGGCGACGGCTACGTCCACAAATTCGTTGAAAAGCCGCAGGAGCCGAAGAGTGATCTCGCCTCAATGGGCATCTATATATTTACATGGGAAAAACTTCGCCAGTACCTCGTCGCGGACGAGGCGGACCCGAACTCCGAAAAAGACTTCGGCAAAAACATTATCCCGAAGATGCTCGCCAACCGCGAACGTCTCTGGGCCTATCCTTTCTCCGGCTACTGGCGCGACGTCGGCACGATCGACTCGCTCTGGGAGGCGAACATGGACATGCTCTCCCCGGACGTCATCGATCTCTATGACCGCACATGGCCCATCCGCAGCCGCAGTCCGGTCCGTCCGCCGCACTATATCGGCAGGGACGCCGAGATCACCCACAGCATCATCACCGAGGGCTGCGACATCCGCGGCAGCGTCTCGAACTCCGTCCTCTCGAGCAGCGTGACGGTCGGTGAGGGCGCGCGGATCGACTACTCGATCCTCATGCCGGGCTGCACCGTCGGCCCGGGCGCGGTCGTCCAATACGCCATCATCGGCGAGGGCGCGACGATCGGCGCGAACGCCGCCGTCGGCGCGCCGCCCAACGGCAAGACGAACATCCTCATCACGACCTGCGGTCCCGGCAGCGCCGTCGCCAACGGCGGCGTGATCCCCGCCGGCACCATGCTCTACGCTGAAAGGAGGGATGGCTGATGCCCGATCTGCACGGAATCATCTATGCCTACCACTCAAGTTCCGCGCTCGGCGAGCTCGTCTTCCATCGCACAAGCGCCTCGCTTCCCTTCTGCTCGCGCTACCGCCTGATCGACTTCGCGCTCTCTTCCATGGCGAACGCGGGCGTCCACGACGTCGGCGTCATCATGCAGCGCGACTATCAGTCGCTTTTGGATCACCTCGGCAGCGGCAAGGACTGGGACATGTCCCGTCTCACGGGCGGACTGACTCTGCTGCCGCCCTTCGGTCAGCACGACAGCCGCATCGGCGAATACCGCGGCTGCATGGAGGCTCTCGCGGCGGAGCGCTCCTATATCGCGGACATCAAGCAAAGCTCGCTCATCCTCTACCGCGGCGACGTCGCGCTCAATCTTGACCTGCGCGCCGCCTACGAGGCACACCTCGCCTCCGGCTGCGAGGTGACCGCCATCTGTACCGACCACCCCTTCAACGGCGGCGGTGAGCGCATCCGCTTCGTCCCGGACTCGGACAAGACCGCCAACCGCATGCTCTTCCCCGGCGCGGAAAACGGCCGCGCCCTCTGCTCTTCGGAAATCTACATTATTCGGAAATCGCTTCTGCTCGAGCTCATCGACTGGTGCCGCTCGAACGCCAGGCTCCACTTCCACCGCGACGCGCTCGCCCACTATCTCGAGAGCGGCGCGAAGCTCGGCTACTATATCCACCGCGGCTACATCTCCCGCATCTGCTCGGCGGAGGACTACTACCGCGCCAACATGGACATGCTCGACTACAAAAACCGCGCGGACCTCTTCCCGACGGAGCGCCCCGTCTACACCCGCGTGCGCAGCTCCGTCTCCACCTACTACGGCGAGGAGTCGTCCGCGGAAAACAGTCTCGTGGCAGACGGCTGCTTCATTGAGGGCAGCGTTGAAAACTGTGTGCTCTGCCGCGGCGTCCGCGTCAAAAAGGACGCCGTGCTCAAAAACTGCGTGCTCATGCAGGACACGGTCATCGGCGAAGGCGCGCGGCTGCAGTATGTCGTGGCGGACAAATACACCGTCTTTTCGGACGGCGTCGTCCTCTCCGGCAGCAGCGGCCTGCCCCTCATCGTTCCGAAGGGCAAGTCCGTCTGAGCGTCCCCCGCACTTGACAAATTGCGCGTCTGCGCGTAGAATGTCACATCGTTCAGTTGTACGGACGACCGGTCGTCGCCGGCCCTCCATGACCGAAAGGAGACAGCCTTGAACATCTTATTTGCAGTCAGCGAAGCGGCGCCCTTTGTAAAAACCGGCGGACTCGGCGATGTCGCCGGTTCTCTTCCCGCCGCGCTTGCGGCCGAGGGGGCGGACGTCCGCGTCATTCTCCCGCTCTATGGGCGCATTGCGGAAAAATTCCGCCTCAAAATGAACTTTGAGTTCTTCGATTATGTGAGCCTCGCGTGGCGTCGCCAGTATTGCGGCCTCTTTTCGCTCAAGCGGGACGGCGTCACCTGGTATTTCGTCGACAACGAGTATTACTTCAAACGCGATCAGCTCTACGGCGAATATGACGACGGCGAGCGTTTTGCCTTCTTCTGCCGAGCAGTGGTTGACCTCATCCCCCGTCTCGGCTGGACGCCGGACGTCATCCACTGCAACGACTGGCAGACGGCGCTCATCCCGCTCTACCTCCGGCGGGAGGCAGGCGCGCCCTACGAGAACATCAAAACCGTCTACACCATCCACAACATCGAGTATCAGGGCCGCTTCGGGAGCGATATCCTTGGGGACGTCTTCGGACTTTCCAGCGAGCTCTACGACAAAGGCATCCTCCGCTACGATGGTGACGTCAACCTCATGAAGGGCGCGATCTACGAATCCGACCGCGTCACGACCGTCAGTCCGAGCTATGCGCAGGAGCTCTGCAGCCCGTGGACCGCCTGCGGCCTGCACCAGGTTATCCGCGACAACAACTACAAGCTCACGGGCATCCTCAACGGCATCGACATGAAGCGCTACGACCCGCTGACGGACCCCAATCTCGCGGTGCACTACGGCCCGAAGCAGCTCTCCGGCAAGCGCGAGTGCAAGCGCTCGCTCTGCCGTCTTCTCGGCTTTGACGAGAACGACGACGGTCCGATCGTCGCCTCAATCTCGCGGCTCGTGCCGCACAAGGGCTTCGATCTCGTCGTCGCGACGCTTGAGGACATGGTCGCCCACGGCGCGCGTGTCGTCATCCTCGGCACCGGCGAGAGCTACTACGAGGACTTCTTCCGCGAGGCGGAGAACCGTCACCGGGGCCGCGTCTCCGCGAATATCATGTATTCAGACGAACGCTCCTCGATGATCTACGCGGGCGCGGACCTCATGCTTATGCCCTCGCGCAGCGAGCCCTGCGGACTCACGCAGATGATCGCCATGCGCTACGGTACCCCGCCCGTCGTCCACGCCGTCGGCGGACTCCGGGACAGCGTCGTGCCCCACCCCTACGACGGCTCGAACGGCTTCACCTTCTCAAACTATGCCGCCTGCGACCTGCTCGGCACCGTGGACTACGCCATGTCCATCCGCCACAATGCGGACGAATGGACCGCCCTCCAGATCCGCGCGATGACGCAGGACCTCTCGTGGGCAGGCTCGGCAAAGCAATATCTCGACCT
>JAKOSQ010000215.1 GCA_029777215.1 Bacillota bacterium | reverse complement strand
TGCCGATAATACCGATTCGGTCCCTTTCATTTAGATTTAGGCCGACGTCCGTCAACAGTTGCTTCGTACCATAATTTTTATATATATGCTCCGCTGATAATAGCATTGATTTTTCGTCCCCTTAACCTTACGTGATTCTCCTATTATACAGCAGACTGGCAAGCTTTGCTCAACTCCTTTTTTGATAGAAATAAAAAAGACCGGCACTCTATCTACGCAGTCTGCGTAAAAAAGTACCGGTCTGATTTTTGTGAAGTTATGGTGCGCCCAAACGATCAAGTATCCGCCCCTCGTATGGGGGGTGGGTATGAATAAGCCACAAGATCAATGACCTTGTGGCTTGTTGGTGGAGATAAGCGGGATCGAACCGCTGACCTTCTGACTGCCAGTCAGACGCTCTCCCAGCTGAGCTATACCCCCATAGGCTGTGAAACTATTGGAAACGCTGGACTTTTTGCTTCGTGTTAAATTATTTGCTCGGGGTTGTTTAGCCGGTCACTTGCGCTCCCAGCTGAGCTATACCCCCACATCTGGAATGGCTGCTTTTCGTTTCGTCCGCGGTTCTGCGGACAGGTGATATATTAACAGATAGACGGCCGAATGTCAACAGCTTTGTGCGGATTTTTGACGTTTTTTGTGAAAGCGGTCCCGCGGCAGACAGCCGGGGACCGCTCTGTGCTTTCGATCAGATAAACTGCCGCGCCTTTGCGCGTGAAATGATGCGCGGGACAAGAAGCAGATAACAGATGCCGCTGACCGCGCCGAGAATGAGCAGGATGTGCGGCAGCGTCATGCTGCGTGAGAGCAGCGCCGTCAGCAGGTAGGACGCGACGCCGCCGAGGGCGATGCACTGGCTCTGCACGGAGATGATCGTGGCGCGGTATTCGGGGACGATCGAGCGCTGGAAGATCGTATATTTGACCGGCGCGTAGACCGCGAAGGTCGTTTGACTGAGCGTGTAGAGAATCGGCTTGAGCCAGACGGGGGTGCCGTCGAGAAAGACTCCCATCATCAGTGCAAGCAGCAGAAAGGGGCAAACCGCGAGCAGACGCTCCGGCTTCACCTTTTCCGTGAGCTTGTAGGTAAAGGTCCCGAACACCGCCGCCGCGACGAGCTGGCAGGCGATGAAAACGCCGATCAGCGCCGTCGAAACGCCGAGCTCTGTGAGATATTTTGAATAGAGCTCTTCGACCTCCATGAAGCAGAAGGCCGTTGCAAAGTCCATGCCGAGCGGGAGCAGACAGGTGTCGCTGCCGCGCATAAAGTCCCAGACCTTTTTTGGAGAGATGCGCCCACCGGCGTCCGGCGCACGCTCCTCCCGCATCTGCAGCGTAACGATCACGGTGACGCCGAGTGTGATCATGTCGATCACAAGCACGCAGCGGAAGAGGTTCCGCGAAATAATCACGCCCG
Organism: Bacillota bacterium; assembly: GCA_029777215.1. Lineage (GTDB taxonomy): Bacteria > Bacillota > Clostridia > Oscillospirales > Oscillospiraceae > UBA2658. The sequence continues at coordinate 2,613 of JAKOSQ010000215.1, read as the reverse complement.
CGAGCACCGCCGCCGAGGCGATGGAGACATACATCACCAGTCGCTCGATGCCGTTGTAGCGCGTGAGCGCGTCGGGGTCGATACCGTTGACGAAAAGAGCCTCGATGGAGCCGGAGATGAGCGTGTAGCCGACGCCCTTGACGACGTAGGCACAGACGAGAAACCAGCGGGCATTGCCGCCGAGCAGCAGCATCGCGTAATAGCATAGGATGAGCGTTAGCCCGAGCAGCGCGCTTTTTTTGAGCCCGAAACGGTCCGCAACGTAGCCGGTCGGGATCTCGAAAATCAGCTTTGTGAGCTGATAGGTCAGAAACAGCGCAGCGATGCCCGCAAGAGACGCGCCCTTAAGCTCGCCGAGAAAAACGCTTTCAAACGACGCAAACAGCGTAAAATTCGTCAGGAAAACGAAGCACATGTACAGCACGATGTTTCTCTTCCGCATGAACACACCTCACCCAAATTTGCAGTCTTGCTGACAGTTTACCATTGCATTCCAGAAAAGTAAAGTGTCAATCCAATAACACGCCAAATGAATACTGACACCGTTTGTAACCGGAATATATAACTGTGTAAGGCGCGAAAAGAGGTTGCACGGGGAAGCGGGGGGCTGCCGTCCCTGTTATATTGCTTCAAGCCCCAGCAGGGCAGCGCCGCAGGCACCGACGATCTCCGGCTCCGGGCAGATGCTCAGGGACACGCCGAGCTTTTCCTCCAGCGCCTTGACGACGCCCGGGTTTTTCGCAACGCCGCCCGTCATCATGTACGGCGGCTCCGGCGAGACGCGCGACAAAAGCGCCGCGGACTTGCCCGCAATGGCGCGGTGGACGCCGGCGGCGATGTCCGCCTTCTCGCGGTTTTGCGCAATGAGGGAGATGACCTCGCTCTCAGCAAAAACCGTGCACATGGAGCTGATTTCGACGCTTCGCTTCGATTTGAGCGAGATCGGTCCCAGCTCGTCGATCGAGACTTCCAGCGTCCGGGCCATGGCCTCCAGAAAGCGGCCCGTGCCGGCGGCGCACTTGTCGTTCATCGCAAAGTCTGCAACCTCGCCGCTCGGGTCAAGATGGATGGCCTTCGAGTCCTGCCCGCCGATGTCGAGGATCGTGCGGACCTTCGGGTCGAAAAAGCGTGCGCCCCTCGCGTGACAGGTGATCTCGGTGATGTTTCGGTCGGCGTAGGGGATGGAGACGCGGCCATAGCCGGTCGAGACGATGAGCGCGAGGTCCTCGCGGCGGAGCTTCGCCTTTTTGAGGACGAGCTCGAGAATTTTTTCGGCGCTGTCGCCCGCCTTTGCGCCGGTGCGCAAAACGGCGCTCGCGACAAGCTCGCGTCTGCCGTTTATAATAACCGCGTTCGTCGAAGTCGAGCCGCTGTCGACGCCGAGAACGTAGGTCTCGCCGTCCTTTGCCGGGCCGCGTCCGGCGGCCTTGGCCGCGCCGCCAGTCTTGAGCGCTTCAACAAAGGCCTCCACGCGCGTGCGGATCTGGCCGGCGCCCTGCGTCGTCGCGTCCGTTTCGATCTTGAGCACCGGCAGCGCCGTCTCGCGGCGCAGGCGCTCGTAGTCGAAAGAATAGTAGTCGCAGAACTTGACCGTGTGACAGATGAGGCCGTCGACCCGGCCCTTGTAGCTCTCGATGTATTTCGAGCGGTCCGCGACGTCCACCATGCGCATGCACGGTGTCTGGCGCATGAGCTCGAGGGCGTAAGCGCGGTAGAGGTCCTCGCACTCGCCGCAGGCGGGCAGACGGATGCAGCGGTCCCCGCCCGCACAGGTCATGTCGAAGGCCAGCGACGCGCCGTTTTCCTTCAAAAGTGCCGAAATGTCGACTTCGCAGCGCGCGCCGACAAGACCGACGCGGGGACCGGGTCCGATCTCCGGGGCCGGATGAGTGACGGTCGTCGCGGCGCAGATTTCGCGGAATTTTTCCTCGTCAAAGCAGCGGCCCGAAAAGGCGGCGTAGGCCTCCGCCATCGAGCGGATGCGTGCGGCGTAGAGCGCGGCGGTGGAGTCGTCGAGCTTGCGGGGCAGGTCGAGCAGACAGATGAATTTATCCGGGTACTCGGCCTTTAAAATGTCGTAGAGCCGGCGGATGGAGTCACAGCAGTTCTTGAGGACAATGCCCTCAAAATTCGCGCTCGCGAAAGTCTCGAGCACACCCTTGGCGTAGGAGCAGACGTTCGGGTGCATCTTCGCGTCCGCCTCGTCAAAGTTCGTCACCGACGGATCGATGCGGACGGGCTCCGCGCCCATGGCCTTCAGCGCCTCCACCGGCGTGAATTTACAGACCCAGCCGATCACAGGACCGCCCCCTCTCCCTTGTTCAGAAGCTCCATGAAAGCCTCAAAGCGCGTTTTGATCTGCCCGTCCGGGCAGTTGCGGCGGTCGAGCGCGTCGCCGTCTAAAATCAGCATGGGCCTGCCGAGCGCGCGCATGCGGTCTTTTAAGAGCATCGCGCCGCCGGCGGACTGCTTGCAGCCCCAGTGACACAGCTCGATCGCGGCGTCGCAGTTGTAGCGCTGGACGTAATCCGCGCAGGCGTCGAGCTTGCGGGTGAAGGGGCCGTTGTAGATGTTGCCGATCATCTTTTTCGCGAGGGCATTGAGCGGGTGATC
>JAKOSQ010000214.1 GCA_029777215.1 Bacillota bacterium | reverse complement strand
TGCTGACCTTCCTCATCTCCATGGTCCCGATACTCGAGCTGCGCGGCGCGATTCCCATGGGCGTTGCGATGGGCCTCGACCCCTGGAGGGCCATGATCTTCGCGGACCTCGGCAACATGGTGCCGGTCCCGTTCATCATCATCTTCATCCGCAGAATTTTTGACTGGATGCAGTTAAAGAGCAAGAAGCTCTCCGCCTGGGTCGAGAAGACCGAGGCGAGAGCCGAGACCAAGTGGGAGGAGGTCCACAAATATGAGCTGCTGGGCCTCGCGATCCTCGTGGCGATCCCGCTGCCGGGCACCGGCGCGTGGACGGGGGCGCTCATCGCGGCGCTCATGGACATCCGGCTCAAACACGCTTTCCCCGCCATCTTTCTCGGCGTTATCGCGGCGGGCTTTATCGTCCTCGGCGTGACGCACGGCTTCACGACCGCCTTCGCCGGCTGACACCCCGCCGGACCTTTCTCCATACGATGGAGTGAAGGAGGGGACACCTATGGCGACCTTGGAAATCCTTGCGGCCTTCGGCCTCTCATTTTTGTTCATGCTTTTTCTCTGGAACGTGCAGGAGCGGCTGTACCTCTGCGCGCGTCCGCGCGCTGCGGCGCGCCCGGTGCTGCTCATCATGGACGAAAACGTCCCGACCGGGACCAATCAGCCGGCGGATGTGCCGGTGAACGTGCCGGGCGGCGAATAGAACCCCGCCGGCGCACAACACAATTTTGAAAGCGCAGCGTCCGACAGGACGAATATCTGATTTTCGGAGCGACGGATATGACCGACGAATTGGACAATCAAATACAGCTCTCCGGCACGATTCGCCAGCTCGTTTTTCAAAACGAGGAGAACGGCTACACGGTCGTGAAGCTCGAGACGACGGACGGGCCGACCGTCACCGTCGTCGGCTGTCTGCCTTACGCCTGTCCGGGCGAGCAGATCATCGCGACGGGCCGCTTCGTGACGGATGCAAAGTTCGGCGAGCAGTTCAAGGCGGAGCTCGCCGAACGCATCCTGCCGCACGAGACGAACGCGATCTACGAATTTCTCTCCTCGCGCGCGATCAAGGGCGTTGGCCCCGCGACGGCGACGCTGATCGTCTCGGCCTTCGGCCCGAAGTCGCTCGACGTCATCGAAAATGACCCTGAGCAGCTCGCGACCGTGCGCGGCATCACGCGCAAAAAAGCGCTCGAAATTTCGGAGGCCTACAAAAAACAGGCGGAGCTGCGAAAGCTTCTTGCCTGCCTCGCGAACTACGGGGGCCGCCCCGTCATCGCCCTCCGGCTCTACCGGGCCTACGGCAGCGACGCCCTCGGCCTTTTGGAGGAAAATCCCTACGCCATCACGGGCGAGGCCGTCGGCGCGAGCTTTGCCGAGGCGGACGCCCTCGCGATGGAGATGGGCTTCGAGGAGGACAGCCCCGAGCGTGTGGCCGCCGCCGCGACCTACGAGCTGCGCTACAACGCCTTCAACGGCCACAGTTTCATCCCCGCCGACAAGCTTGTCGCCGCGACTTGTCAGCTCATCGGTGTCGACGGACAGTCCGTCGAGGAGGCCCTTGAGGTCCTTGTCGACAGCGGCGAGACTGTGCGCACACTCATCGCCGAGCGGGACGCCTGCTATCTCGCGCCGCTCTACGAGGCGGAGACCTACGTCGCCGCGCGCGTGAAGGAGATGTCCGGCGCGAAGCCGGGCACGAAAAAGAACGTCGACGGGCTCATCGAGCAGATCGAGGGCGAGCAGGCCGTCACCTACGCGGAGCTGCAGCGATTTTCGCTGCGGGTCGCCGCCGAGCGGCAGATCATGGTGCTCACGGGCGGCCCCGGCACCGGCAAGACGACGACGGTCCGCGCCATCGTCTCGCTCTACGACAAGCTGGGCCTCAAAACCATGCTCACCGCGCCGACCGGCCGCGCCGCCAAGCGCATGAGCGAGCTCACGGGCCGCGAGGCCGCGACCGTCCACCGGCTGCTGGAGGCCGGTCCCCCGGTCGACGGGGACGGCATGGTCTTCCGCCGGGGCGAGGACGAACCGCTCGAGTGCGATGCCGTCATTCTCGATGAGTGCTCGATGGTGGACGTGCTGCTGATGGCGGCGCTCCTGCACGCGATGCCGCCAAAGTGCCGCCTCGTTCTCGTCGGGGACGCCGACCAGCTTCCGAGCGTCGGCCCCGGCAACGTCTTTCTCGACATCATCCGCAGCAACACGGTCGAGACGGTCCGCCTGACGGAAATTTTCCGGCAGGGGAACGCCTCCCGCATCGTCGCCAACGCCCACCAGATCATCCGCGGCGACTGCCCGGAGCTGCGCGCGAACACGAACGACTCGGACTTTTTCTTTTTGAAGCGTACATATCCCGCGCAGGCCGTAGAGACGGTCTGCCAGCTCTGCGCCCAGCGCCTGCCGAACAACATGGGCATCCCGCCGACGGACATTCAGGTCCTCAGCCCGACCCGCAAGGGCGAGACGGGCACGCGAAACCTCAACGCCGTCCTGCAAAAGGCGCTTAACCCGCCCGCCGCGCACAAAAAAGAAAAAAAATACGGCGAAATCACCTTCCGCGAGGGCGACAGGGTGATGCAGATCAGAAACAACTATGATATAATATGGGCAAAGCCCGAGCGCGTCACCTTCATGGCGGACGGCCTGCCCGTCATCGAAATGGGCGAAAAGCCCGAGCGCGGTACCGGCGTCTACAACGGCGACGTCGGCGTGATCGCTGCGATCGACAACGAAAACGAAATGCTCACGATCCTCTACGATGACCGCCTCGCGGCCTATGGCTACGACATGCTATCCGAGCTTGAGCACGCCTTTGCGATGACGATCCACAAGTCGCAGGGCAGCGAATACCGCGCCGTGGTCCTTCTGGCACTCGACGGGCCGCCCCAGCTCATGTCTCGCAGCGTCCTCTACACCGCCGTCACGCGCGCACGGGAACTCCTCATCGTCGTCGGCAGCGACACCACCGTTTACAACATGATCGGAAACCACAAGGTCACCAGACGATACAGCGGCCTCCGGGCCAGACTGACAGAGACGTAAGCCTTCCATCGAAAGGACAGGTGCGGCCATGGGCGTATTTTCGGGACTGTTGGACCTCCTTTTTCCGCCGCGCTGCGCGTTCTGCAATCACATCCTCCGGGGTGACGAGCGCGGCATGTGCAGAAAGTGCCGGGGAAGCATCAGCCGGACGCAAAACGGCGGCATGCGCACGGGGGAGTTTTTCTCCGTCTGTGTCTCGCCGCTGGTCTATGAGAGGTCTGTGCGCGACGCGATCCTCCGCTTCAAGTTCCACGACGTCACGGCCTACGCCGAGGTTTTCGGGGAGCTGATGGCGGATACCATCCGCGAAACGCTCGCCGGGCGCTACGACCTCATCACCTGGGTGCCGCTGAGCGAAAAGCGGCTCCGCGGACGCGGCTACGACCAGGCCATGCTGCTGGCGATGGCGGCGGCGCTGCGCCTTGACGATGCGCCCGTCGAGCTTCTCAAAAAGCACACGGACGTGCCCGCACAGTCCGGCGCCGGTTCGCCGGAAAAGCGCCGCGCGAACATCAGCGGCGTCTACGCCGCGGCGGACGAGGAGCTGGTCCGCGGCAAGCGCATTTTACTCATCGACGACATTATCACCACCGGCGCGACGCTCTCGGAGTGCGCCCGGACCCTCCGCGCCGCCGGCGCCGAGGACGTCGTCTGCTGTACCCTCGCGCAGACAAACGAAATCGGAAAATAAACGGCGATCGCCGTTATAAAAACTTCCGAAGCCGTCAACAATCCCGTTGACAGCACAATTTAGAGCAAAGCCTCGCAGAGTTCGCGCCCTCAGGCGCGCAGCGAAGCGCATCCCCTCAATGAAAACAGTCCGCAGGATTCGTTTCATTGAATAATTTGAGGTGAAAATATATGGCTTTTTTTGAAAGAGATATTGCGATCGATCTCGGGACCTCAAGCATCATCGTCTACGTCAGCGGCAAGGGCGTGACTCTTCGCGAGCCGACGGTCGTCGCCGTGGACAAGCACAGCGGCAAGCTCCTGAAGGTCGGCGAGGATGCGCAGAAAATGCTCGGGCGCACCCCGGCGAACATTGTCTCCATCTATCCCGTTTTGAACGGCGTCATCTCGGACTACGACATGACCGTCCGCATGCTCAATGAGCTCATCCAGCGCGTTACCTCCTCGAGCATGTTTAAGCCCCGCATCATCATCTGCGTCCCGGGCAGCATTTCGGGCGTGGAGGAGCGCGCGACCATCGACGCCGGCATCGAGGCCGGCGCGCGCAAGGTCTACCTCGTCGAGAGCAGCGTCGCAGCCGCGCTCGGCGCGGGCGCGGACGTTTCAAAGCCGGACGGCAACCTCGTTGTCGACATCGGCGGCGGCACGACCGAGGTGGGCGTTGTGTCCTTAAACGGAGTGGTCGAAAGCGAATCCATCAAAACCGCGGGCGATGCGTTTGACGAGTCGATTGTCAAATACATACGCCGCAAGCACAACCTGCTCATCGGCCTGCGTACCGCCGAGGAGGCGAAGCTGCACATCGGCAGCGCCTTCCCTGTGCAGGACCCGCAGACGGAGGAGGTCAAGGGCCGCTGCCTCATGACGGGCCTGCCCCGCGCCGTGACCATCGACACGAACGATGTGGCCGAGGCGCTGGTCGACCCGATCACGGAGATTCTGGACGCGATTCAGGCGGTTCTGGAGCGCACGCCGCCGGAGCTCGTGGCGGACATCTCCCAAAACGGCATTATCCTCTGCGGCGGCGGCAGCCTCGTGCCGGGCATCGACCGAATCATCAACGCCAAGACCGGCATCAAGGTCCGCACGATGGACGACCCGATTTCCAGCGTGGCCTACGGCGCGGGAAAAATGCTCGGCCGCCTCAACGAAATGGACGAGGGCATGATCAATCTCGCACGAAAACGGCAAATGAAATAAGAAAAAGCTTCGGAAGAAAAACTTCCGAAGCTTTTTTATTGTAAAAGTTTTTATACAGGGATCTCTTCGCCCACCGGGGCTTTTTCTTTCTTAGCTTCGACTTTGGTTTGCAGCCAGCTCAGCACGTCGCTCCAGACGGTCTCGCGGTCGAGCTCGTTGAGAATCTCGTGGCGGTCGTCGTGGTAGAGCTTGAGCGTCACGTCCGTGAGTCCGGCGGAGAGGAAGTTGTTGTAGGCGCGCAGGACGCCTTTGCCGTATTCGCCGACCGGGTCCTCGTCGCCGGAAATGAAGTAGACCGGCAGGTCCTTGTTCATGCGCGCGAGGTTTTTCGCGTTCGAGATGTATTTGACGCCGGTGAGCATGTCGCGGAAGACGCCGACCGAGGCGCAGTAGCCGCTGAGCGGGTCTGCTATGTATCTGTCGACATTCTCCTCGTTGCGGGAGAGCCAGTCGAAGGCGGTGTGCTGAGGCTTGTAGTGGCTGTTGTAGCCCGCAAAGGCGAAGTCGTTGAACTTCTGACTCTTATAGGCGGGGCCGTGGCGGCGGATGAGGAGGTTTGCGAGCGCAAGGCCGCCATTGACGGTCAGCGCGTTCTGCTGGCCGGTGCCGCTGATGATGGCGCCGTCCGGGCCGTCGTGGTAGCGGATGATGTAGGTGCGCGTGAGGAAGCTGCCCATGGAGTGGCCGAGAATGAAGATCGGCAGGGAATAATACTGCTCGCGCAGGCGCTCATAGAGCTTGCGCATGTCGCCGACGACGAGCTCCCAGCCGCCGTGCTCTCCGAAATAACCGAGGTCCTCGGGTTTGGAGACGCTCAGACCGTGGCCGAGATGGTCGTTCCCCGCGACGACGAAGCCGTTCGACGCGAGGTACTGGGCAAAGTCATCATAGCGGCTGATATGCTCGGCAATGCCGTGGCAGAGCTGCACAACGCCGATCGGCTGACCGTCCGGCAGCCACTGGCGGACGTAAATCGTATTTTTGCAGTCGCAGGAGGGAAAACTGAATTCGTTAAGTATAGGCATGATCGCACCTCTTTGCAGATTTTAATGACCGCTTGCTTAGTGTAATTTTATAATTATTTGCGCGTAAAGTCAACGCTGTGTGAAATTTCGAACAAAAAATTTACATTCACTCGGGGATCGCGATCTGCACGACCTCGCGGCCCTGCCGCATCGCGTAGAGCAGGGTGTTCATCGTGCCGCCGGGTTGGCCGCTGTAGGCCGCGATCAGGACGGAAGCGCTGTCCACCATGTAGCGGTTGCGGCGCATCATGCACGCTGGCGTGTAGCCGCGGCAGACGAGCGTGTGGTAATCGCACTCAGTCACGAGACGGTCGTAGCGCCGCCGCAGCGCCTCGCTCCAGCCATGCGACTGCCCTTCCCACGGGATTGCCGCTTCGAGCGTCACGTCGCTGTGCTCCGCGCGCAGGGACAGCACCGCCTCGCAGAAGTACATGTCGCAGCCGGTCGCCATGCCGCAGAGAAAGTGCCGCACGCCGCTGCGGTAGACGGCCTCCACGGCGTCGGCAAGCTCGCCCTTGAGCTTCCGGCAGCGTGGGTCGTCCTCGTTTTCGCCCCAGGGGAGCTTTTCGATGCGGTGGCCTGTGAACGCGCAGGCCGCTTGTGTCTCTTCCATTACAGCCTCCAGCTTGAAGATATTACGAACAGTTTACTATCTTTTGAACGCATTGTCAAAAAATCGTGCGTGTTTTGTCATATTTGCGGGTACAGCGGGACATACTATGCAGGCAAACAGATAAAGTTCGCTTTTTGGAGGAATGCATATGAAAAAAGTACTTCGCAGCGCCGTACTGCTGGCTGCTGCCATCGCGCTGCTTCTCACCGGCTGTGGAAAAAAGGTCGCGACCCCGACGCCGAGCGCAAACGTTCCCGTCGTCTCCGAGACTCCGGCGATCCAGTCGCCGGACATGAGCGCGCTCGTGAGCACGGCGCCCAGCACGATGCCAACGTCCACCCCGAGCCCGACTGTCAGCACCGGCACAAACATGACGTCGCCGAAAACGTGAAAAAAGCCCCATCCAACGTCCTATCGCCGTGCGATAGGTTTTGCGCCGGACACGGCGAGTTGTCTGGTCTGGCCGGCGCAAAACATGGAATTCAAGGGCTCCGGGAATTCACTTTCCGGAGCCCTTACTCTGCAAGGCTCGCCGGCCGCAAACTTTTTCCCGAGAAGCTTGCTTCTCGGGAATGAAAAAAAGACGGATGCTTGCGCATCCGTCTTTTTTATATGTTCGCTGTTCGATTAGGCAGCGGGGGAAGTGCTGGCATCAGCAGAGGGAGCTTCGGAAGTGGTGCTCTCGGAAGTCGTAGCGGAGGTCTCAGCGGAGGTCTCAGCAGAGGTCTCAGCGGACGGAGCTTCGGAAACTTCGGTGCTCTCGGTAGCCGGGGAAGTGGTGGTGTCGGTGGTGGTCTTGCCGCAGCCAGCGAAAGCGAAGACGAGCATCATGGATGCAAGAATAACAGCAAAAGTCTTTTTCATTGTGGTTTATCCTCCAAAAATTATGTTTTGTGTTTGGGCATATTTACATGTCCTTGACAACATGATGCATACTATCACCGTTCGGAGGAGAAGTCAAGACGTTTTGCCCCCGATTTAACAATTATTTAATATTTAATTAATAGTTACAAAACACTAAAAAATTAATTAAATTTGTTGTGCAAAGCGCCGATACATATTCGCGGAGGCGGGGAAACAAAATTCCCCAGGAGGCGTCACTTGAGACTTTGCGCGTAGGCCGCGTACTTGTCGATGCGGGCGGCGCAGGCGGCCTTGTCCTCGCCCCGGACGAGCAAATAGATCTTGATCTTCGGTTCGGTGCCGGAGGGGCGGACGATGAAGGACGTGTCGTCCTCAAGCTCGAAATACAGGACGTTGGAGCCGGAAATCTCGGTCTTGTCGACCGCACCGAGACCGGGGACGATGACCTTGCCGGTGTCGTAATCGCGCTCGCGCAGGACCTTGACGCCGCAGATGTCTCTGGGCGGGGTCTCGCGCAGGCGGGTCATGAGCGACTGCATGCGCGCAAGACCGTCGATGCCGGGCATGACGAGGTTGAGCGTCTTTTCGGCGTAGTAGCCGTATTTTTCATAGAGGGCTTCGAGGGCCTGCAGCAGGGTGTTGCCCTGTGCGTTGTACCAGGCGGCCATCTCGCAGATCATCATGGAGGCGGTGACGGCGTCCTTGTCGCGGACGTAGGAGCCCATCATGTAACCGTAGGACTCCTCGTAGGCCAGGACATACTGGTAGCTGCCGGCCTTTTCGTATTCGGCGATCTTTTCAGCCATAAACTTGAAGCCCGTGAAGGTTTCGTCCATGTGGACGCCGTTTTGCTCGGCGACGGTGCGGGCCATCTCGGTCGTGACGATGGTCTTGATCGCGGCGGCGTTTTCGGGTAGTGTGCCGGTGCGCCTGCGCGCGGTGATGATATAGTCGAGCAGCAGCACGCCCATCTGGTTGCCGGAGATGGTGACGTACTCGCCCGCGTCGTTTCGCACCATGACGCCGACGCGGTCAGAGTCCGGGTCGGTGCCGATGATGAGATCGCAGTTTTCTTTTTTGGCGAGGGCAACGGCGAGATAGAAGCCCGCCGGCTCCTCGGGGTTCGGGCTTTTGACGGTCGGGAAGCTGCCGTCGATGACCATCTGTTCCGGGACCGGGATGATGTGTTTCATGCCGATGCGGCGCAGCGCCTCGGGTACGAGCTTGTAGCCCGCGCCGTGGAAGGGCGTGTAGACGATCTTAAAGGTATCCGCCACGGCGGGCACGGCGTCCTTGTCGATCGCCTGCGAGAGAACGTTCTCGAGGAAGACCTCGTCGGTCTCCGCGCCAATGAAGCGGACGAGCCCGTCCGAGACGGCCTTGTCGAAGTCCATGGACTTGACGCCGGTGAAGATGTCGATCTCCGCCATGCCCCTGGCGATGGCGGCGGCGTGGGCCGGGGGCAGCTGTGCGCCGTCCGACCAGTAGACCTTGTAGCCGTTGTACTCCCGGGGGTTGTGGGAGGCGGTGACGTTGATGCCGGCAATTGCGCCGTAGTGCCGGATGGCGAAGGAGAGTTCCGGCGTCGGGCGCAGCGCGTCAAAGATGCGCACAGGGATGCCGTTGGCGGTCATGACGGCGGCGGCTGTGCGGGCGAAGGTCTCGCTGTTTTCGCGGCAGTCGTAGCAGACGATGACGCCCTTTCCCATGGCGTCGTTCCCTTCGGCGCGGATGACAGAGGCAAAGGCCTGCGTCACGTGCATGATGACGTGGATGTTCATGCGGTTGAGGCCGACGCCCATGATGCCGCGCAGACCGGCAGTGCCGAATTGCAGGGGCGCGAAAAAGCGGCTCTTGATCTCCGCCTCGTCGTCCCGGATCGCGTCGAGTTCCTTCCACTCGCGCTCGGTGAGCGCGGGGCTGTCCAGCCAGTGCTGGTATTCCTGCATGTAATCTGTCATGTCTGTTCCTCCGTTAAAAGAACTTTTGCATCCTCGAGCAGAGAGGCAGGGACGTAGATGTCTGTTCCGTCGCTGCTCGTGCCGAATAAGACCTTGTCAAACGCGCCGTTGGACGGATACTGCGTCACGGCGGGGACCCCGTAGGACCGCAGGCGGCCGATGAGCATCTGATCCTGCAAATCGACGCAGGAGCAGCGCGTGAGAAAAGCCGGGGCCTCCGGCTCGCCTTTTTCGTCCTTCGGCCAGTGCTCCCAGAGCTCGCCGGGCAGATCACGGCTCCAGACGGGCCGCAGCTCGGCTGCCGACGACGGCCGGCCCTTACTGTGCTTGAAGAGAAACATGTCAAACTCCTTTTGCGGCGCAGCCGCTCCGTCATTTATGGTATTTGCTTCCTTCGGCTATCATTATACCCCTGTAAATCTGTTCCGCAAGCATGACCCGCGCCAAATGGTGTGGAAAAGTCATTTTTGACATCGAAAGCCGCCGGTCACAGCGCTTTTTCAGCGCCTCGTCGAGTCCAAACGAGGAGCCGACGAGAAAGCAGATGTGCGAGCGGCCCGTATTCGCGCAGTTTTGCAGCAGGGCGGAGAAGTCCTCGCTCGAAAGCTGCCCGCCCTCGACGCACATGGCGACGGTGTAAGCCGCGTTCGGGATGCACTTTTCAAGCTCGGCCGCCTCCCGCGCGAGGGCGGCGGAGATTTCGGCGGGGGAGGGGTTTTGCGGCAGACGATCCTCAGACAGCTCCGTGAGCGTGAATTTACAGTAGGGTTTCAAGCGCTTTTCATACTCCGCAAAGGCCGCGATGTAGTGCTGCTCGCGCAGACGGCCCACGCAGAGGACGGAAATGTTCAGCATGGCGCGCCCGCCTTTACTTCGATATGTAAAATTTCCTTCTCGGGCGCGACCGCGAGGGACACGTCGCCGCCGAGGTCCGCCCCGGCGCTCTCGAGCGCCTGTGCCGTGACCTTCCGGGCGAGCGGGGGCAAATTGTTCTGCCGGCTCAAGTGGCCCAAAACGAGCTGCCGCGTGCCGCTCTCCGTGAGCGTTACGGCAAGCTCTGCCGCCGCGTCGTTCGAGAGGTGGCCGTTGTCAGACAAAATGCGGCGCTTGAGCGGCACGGGGTAGGACCCGGTGCGCAGCATTTCGAGGTCGTGGTTCGATTCGATGACGGCGGCGTCCACGCCGCGCATGGCCGAGAGGACTTCGTCCGTCACATGACCGAGGTCGGTGCACAGGCCGAAGGCCGCGCCGTCCGCTTCAACACGGTAGCCGACGCTCTCGGGCGTGTCGTGCGGCGTGCGGAAGGGCGTAACGCCGAAGTCCGCGAGCGCGTATTCCTCGCCGGGGACGAGGACAGTCAGAAAATCTTCGACCCCCGCAATGGCCCAGGAGATATGGTTGGCCACGGTACGGGGGGCAAAGATCGGCACATTGTAGTGCTTTATAAAGGTACTCAGACCGCCGATGTGGTCCGAGTGCTCATGTGTGATGAAGATGCCGGAAAGTGCCTCCGGCGCGAGACCGAGCTGTGCGAGCGCGGTCACGATGCGCTTCGTGGAAATGCCGGCGTCAATAAGGACGGCGGCCCTGTCGGTCTGCACAAGGGTGCAGTTGCCGGAAGAGCCGCTCGCGAGGGTGTAGACCTGCATGGTGTTTTTCCTTAGCGTATATAATATAGTGTTGTATTCGCGTTAGACGATGGCGGCGGTGAATTCGTCCGGCTCCGTGACGCAGGCAATGTCTGCGCCCAGACTGCGGAGCTTGCCGACAAGGTCCTGATAGCCGCGCTCGATATAGACGATGTCCTCAACGACCGTCTCGCCCCGGGCGGCGAGGCCCGCGATGACGACGGCTGCGCCCGCGCGCAGATCGCAGGCGGCCACCGGCGCGCCTGTGAGAAAGGGGACGCCCTCGATGACGGCGGTCTTGCCGTCCACCGTGACCTCCGCGCCCATTTTCTTGAGCTCGGACATATACTTGTAGCGGTTGTCCCAGACGCCCTCGGTCACGACGCTCGTCCCCTCCGCGATGCAGAGAACGGTGCTGATCTGGGGCTGCATGTCGGTTGGGAAACCAGGATAGGGCTGGGTCTTGACGTTGGTGCGCTGGAGCGGTCCCGTGCGGCGGACGGTGACGGAGTCCTCGCCGTCGATGACCTCGACGCCCATCTCGCGCAGCTTGGCGGAGATGCAGTCGAGGTGCTTGGGGATGACGTTTTTGACCGTGACCTCGCCGCCGGCGGCGGCGACAGCCGCCATGTAGGTGCCGGCTTCGATCTGGTCGGGGATGATGGAGTAGCTGCCGCCGTGGAGCTTTTCGACGCCGTATATTTTAATAGTATCGGTGCCCGCGCCGCGGACATCCGCACCCATGGAATTCAAAAAGTTTGCAAGGTCGACGATATGCGGCTCGCGCGCCGCGTTTTCGATGATGGTTTTGCCCTGCGCGCGGGCGGCGGCGATCATAATGTTCATAGTCGCGCCGACGGAGACCTTGTCGAGGTAGATCTTTGTGCCGGTGAGCAGGCCGTCCGGTGCCTCGGCATAGACGAAGCCGCCCTTGACGGCGACCTGCGCGCCGAGGGCCGACATGCCCTTGATGTGCTGGTCGATGGGGCGCACGCCGAAGTTGCAGCCACCGGGCATGGTCGTTTTGGCCGAACCAAAGCGGCCGAGCATCGCGCCGATGAGGTAGTACGAAGCGCGAATTTTGCGCATGAGCTCGTAGGGTGCGCCGTCCTTGCGGACATTCGTGCAGTCGATCTCGACGGTGGACTGGTTGATTGAGCGCACCTTGGCGCCCATCTCGCTGAGAATTGTGAGGAGCATGTCTGTATCGCTGATCTGCGGGATGTTTTCGATCCGGCAGATACCCTCGACCATTA
>JAKOSQ010000213.1 GCA_029777215.1 Bacillota bacterium | reverse complement strand
CATGGAAACCTTGCCGTCGCCGCAGCGCTCGGCAGCGCGCGCGACGTCGACCGCGACGTTGCCGCCGCCGATGACGACCGTATCGCCGCAAAGCTTCGTTGCCTCGGGATCGAGGTTCACGCGGCGCAGGAAGTCAACGCCGGTCTCGACGCCCGCGGCGTCCTCGCCGGGCACGCCAACGCCGCGGCCGCCCTGGCAGCCGATAGCGATGTAGAAGGCCTTGTAGCCGTCTGCACGGAGCTGATCGAGGGTAATATCCTTGCCGACCTCCATGCCGGTCTTGATGTCGACGCCCATCTGGCGCATGATGTCGATCTCGGCGTCCACGACGTCCTTCTCGAGACGGAAGGAGGGGATGCCGTTCATGAGCATGCCGCCGGGGCGCTTTTCTTTTTCAAAGACGGTGGGCTTGTAGCCCTTTTCCGCGAGGTAGTAGGCGCAGGAGAGACCCGCCGGGCCGCCGCCGATGATGGCGACCTTCTCGGTGTACGGGCCCTGCAGCGAGGGCTGCACGACCTGCGGGATGAAGCGCGTCTCGGCTTTGAGATCCTGCGCGGCGATGAACTTCTTGACTTCGTCGATGGCGATAGCCTGGTCGATGGTGCCGCGGGTGCAGGCGTCCTCGCAGCGGCGGTTGCAGATCGCACCGCAGACAGCCGGGAACGGGTTTTCCTTTTTGATGAGCTCAAGTGCCTCGGTGTACTTGCCTTGTGCGGCCTTTTTGAGGTAGCCCTGAACGGCAATGTGCGCCGGGCAGGCGGTCTTGCAGGGGGCCGTGCCGGTATCGTAGCAGTTGATGCGGTTGTTGTCGCGGTAATTTTCGTCCCAGTCGTTCGGGCCCCACTTCTTTGCGTCCGGCAGCGGGTGCTGCGGGTACTTGACGACGTGACCGTCTTTAGCGCAAAGCTTCTGACCGAGCTTGACAGCGCCCGCCGGGCAGTACTCGACGCAGCGTCCGCAGGCGACGCAGTCGTCCGGGTTGACGCGGGCGACGTAGGCCGAGCGGGAGAGGTTCGGCGTGTTGAACAGCTGGGAGGTACGCAGCGCATTGCAGACGTTCACGTTGCAGTTGCAGATGGCGAAAATTTTGTTTTCGCCGTCGATGTTCGTGATCTGGTGGACAAAGCCGTTGTCCTCGGCCTTCTGGAAGATCTTCAGCGCCTCTTCCTTCGTGATGTAGCGGCCGCCCTTGTGCGTCTCAACGACGTAGTCGGCCATGTCGCCAACGGCGATGCACCAGTCGTTGGTGTCGTCCGCGCAGCCCTCGCCGAGAACCTCGCGACCGCAGCGGCAGGAGCAGGGAGAAGCGGCGTATTTGCCTTCATATTTATCGAGCCAGTGGGAGATGTGTTCAATGCTGATGGACTCGTTTTCGGTGCCGATGGCCTTTTCAACCGGGATAACGTGCATGCCGACGCCTGCACCTCCGGCCGGTACCATGGGGGTGACGGCAGCCAGAGGCAGGAAGGTCATGCGCTCAAAAAAGCGGGCCATTTCGGGGTGCTCGCGCAGAACGTCCGCGTTCATGTTGGTGAATTCGCCGCTGCCCGGAACGAACATCGGCAAGACCCACTGCTTTTCGCGCTTCGCGTTTTCCCGGTTGTATTCGAGTACGCCGACGATGCTCATGTGCTCGAGCATGGGGTTCAGCTGCTCCTCGGTCTTGCCGGTGAGCTTCTTGATGTCCGCGAGCGTGCGCGGAACGCGGCGCTTCATCTTGAGGCAGACCTCGGCCTCCTCGTCGGAGATGAGCGCGGCAAGACCCCAGTATTCGGGATCTTCGGGCTTCATCTTGTAGAAAAGACGATTGGTGACCATCGAAGCGAGCTTCAGGATGGGCTGGCGCACCGGGCCCTGATGCGGGATCAGAGCGGGGTCGTCAATGGAGCTGATTTTGAGATTTTCCATTATGTACCTCCAAACATGATTTTATCATTCAAGTGCCGGGGGAGCGCCGCGCCGGTCCCCCTCGGACCGGGTCGGCGGCTATGAATTCCGGAATACGTCGGGTAAAAACTTGTTTGCCGGCCGGTTTTGCTTTTTATAAATGTATTGTTCTGCTCCGGCTTTCGTGTTAAAATAAAAGGAAAGCGTTGTTTTCGACGCAGCCGCTTTTCAGACCACGAGGCGCAAAGCGCCCGGGCGGTCATTTCTTAGAGTTAGTATATCTTTTAACAAGATGCCGCACAATTCAATTTGCGACTTAATGTTTTCCGAACAAGAATAAATCACACGGAGGCGTCAGCCTGCGCGGGACAAATGGTCGCGGGAGAAAGACAAATGGAAATACGTTATCTGGAAGAATTCATTGCGCTGGCTGATCGCCTGAGCTTTGGCGAGGCGGCGCTCGGCCTCAACATGGCGCAGTCGACGCTCTCAAAGCACATCCACGCGCTCGAAGCCGAGCTCGGCGGTGAGCTCTTCACGCGCAGCACGCGGCGGATGGAACTCAGCGCCCTCGGCGCGTTCTACCTCCCGTACGCGCGCGAGATCAGCGCACTGTACGCCAGTGCCGGACAAAAGACGCGGGCGTTCCTCAGCGAAAACGGCTCCGGGCTCACACTCGGCGCGGTGCACAACATCCAGTATTTCGGCTTTGAACGCTACATTGTCGGCTTTCGCGAGGCCTGCCCGGAGTGCCGGTTCAACGTCGTTGAGGGCGAGGAAAACGAACTTGCCGCGATGTTTCTGCGCCGGGAGATCAATCTTTTCACCACCTGTGTCTTCGAGGGAGAGACGGCGGAGCACGAATTTTTGCCGCTGAGTCAAGGTCACATGGTGGCGGTGCTGCCCGAGGAGCACAGGCTCGCCGGCTGCTACGCCCTCTCGCTCGGCCAGCTCAAAAACGAAAATCTCCTGTTGCCAACGCGGAACACGAAGATGCGCCGCGCGCTCGATGCGGCCTTCGCGCAGGCGGGCGTCACGCCGCGCGTCGTCTACGAGGGCGGCTCGACCATCTGCGCGGAGCTTGTGAAATCTGGCATGGGCATCTCCCTGCAGCCGCGCGAGGCCGCCGTCTGGCGACCGGACCCGGCCCTGTGCTGTGTGGACGTCAAGCCCTTCATCAGCTACCGCTGCGGCCTTGGCTGCCGCGCGGAGCAGAGCCTCTCCGTCCCGGAACGGAAGCTGACCGCCTATCTCCGCCAACTCGGCGCGGCGGGCGTCCGCCGCTGACGAAACAGCAAAACGAAAAAGGGGTCGGGCGGGGCACAGCAGTGTCACGCCCGCCCCCAGT
>JAKOSQ010000212.1 GCA_029777215.1 Bacillota bacterium | reverse complement strand
GTGACGACCGGCAGCATCTGCGCGATGTAGAGGTTCGCCACGACCGGGTAGAGCTTCTCCTTTTCGGCCGGGACCCAGCTGCCGTCGGCGTTCTGCACCTCGACGTCGATCACCTTGTCGCCGAAGGGGCGGGCATTCATATATGTATAGCGCATGCCGGAGAAATACATCTGCGTGTTGCCGTTTTGCATGGACGCGACGATCTCGCAGGTCTGGCGCAGCTCATTTCCGCTGAGATACACGAGCGCGAGCGGGTCGCCGATCGTGCCGTCCGGCCCCTTGCCAACGGCGGTGACGCTGTAGCTGTCGTTGAGCGCCACGTTGCCCTTGTAGAGCGCGGCGCGGACGATGCCCTTGGCGGAAATGCCAATGGGCCGCTCCGTCCCGCCGTTTTGCTGATAGGCGAAGACGTGCGCGTCGGCGACGATGTCGCCCATGTTGCTGTCGCGAAATTCGTTGTAGTTCACGTTGACGTCGTCAAAGTCAATCGGACTCTCGGCAATGACGTCGTCAAATTTGAGGTCATATTTCGCGAGGAACTGCGTGTTGACGTCCTGCTCGTAGCGCTCGATCTGCCCCTGCACCGCCGGGTCGGCGGCAAAGTCCGCCGTGATCGGCAGCGTTTCGTATTTGACCTGCTTTTTGCTCGCGAGGTCGAGGTCGAGCACGCCGAGATACTGCCCATAGCAGCCGCAGGAGACGATGGTCGTGCTGCCGACGACAATGGGCTGCTTCAGCAGCGTGTGCGAATGGCCGCTGAGGATGACGTCGATGCCGCTGACCTTTTTCGCGAGCTGGATGTCCTCGGAGTCGGCGGCTTTCTCAGCCGTGCCGCTGTGGGACAGGCAGACGATCACCTGCGCGCCCTGCTGCTGCAGCGCGGCGACGCTCTGCTTCGCGGCCTCGAAGCGGTCCGAAAAGGTGACGGAGCCGGGATAGGCGATGTCGGAAGCCGCCTCGTCGCCCGTGATACCGAACAGGCCGATCTTCACGCCGTTTTTCTCGACGAGCTTCGTCCGCGCGCCGCCAAGCCTGTCGAAGGCCGCCTTGAGCGTCTGCGAGTCCGCCGCATCTGCGAACTGAATGTTCGCTGAGAGGATCTG
Source organism: Bacillota bacterium (assembly GCA_029777215.1). Lineage (GTDB taxonomy): Bacteria > Bacillota > Clostridia > Oscillospirales > Oscillospiraceae > UBA2658. Next base: position 2,625 of record JAKOSQ010000212.1, on the reverse strand, counting down.
CGGCGGGTTTTTCGCCGCGGTCAGAGACTTTGCGAGCACCTCGGGGCCGTAGTCGAACTCGTGGTTGCCGAGCGTGACCGCGTCGTAGCCCAGCATGCCGAGCAGCGTGAGGTCCGGGGCATCCGTCGCGAAGACCCCGTTGAAGAGCGTGCCCATCGAAAAGTCGCCGCCGTCGACGAGGATGCTCGTGTCCGTGCGGTTTTCGTCAATCGCGGTCTTGAGGCGGGCGTAGCCGCCGACGGACTGCACACCGCCATCCGTCGATGTCTGCCACGGGAGGATGTGGTCGTGCATATCGTGCGTGAACAAAATGCGCAGTGTGCCCGAAGCCGGAGCCGCCGCGGCAGCGGAAGCCGCGGGCGCGAGCAGACAGCCGAGCATGGCGGCTGCGCAGAGCATGGCGAGCGCCTTTTTTATAAACATGTCATTTCCCCCATAGATGGCCGCCGCAGCGGCAAAAACTTGTGCAAAGTATATCACCCGTCATGTTTTCTGACAAGCATTTTGCCGCCGAAAACTGCAAATCACTGCATTTTGTTCAGCCGTTTGCCCAGCGCGTCGTCTTCCTTCCCCGCCAGTATAGCTGTCCGCACCCGGTTTTGCAATCGATTTGCCCGCCGGGGGTCAAAAAGCGGGTCCCGCGGCCGGTGCCGGCGGACGGCGCATCAATTTAAATGACAAAATTCGAACTTAGAATTGCAATGCGCGGAAAACGATGTTAAAATCTTAAATGTATTATTTTCGGCGGGCGGACCGGGTCGGGTCCCAGCCGCCGAAAAACGAAATGAGTGACATTATGAGCGAAAACGACCCCATCATTCGCATTGAGGGACTGCACAAAACCTTCCAGACCAAGGACGGCGAGGTCCGTGCGCTGGAAAACATTGATCTTTCGATCGAGCGCGGCGACATCTTCGGCATCATCGGCGTGTCCGGCGCGGGTAAATCCACGCTCGTGCGCTGCATGAACTTCCTTGAGCGCCCGACCCAGGGCAAGGTCTATTTTGACGGCAGCGATCTCGCGCAGCTCTCCGAGCGCGAGCTCTACGCCGCGCGGCAGTCCATGGGAATGATCTTTCAGCAGTTCAATCTGCTCATGCAGCGCACCGCGCTGCAGAACATCTGCTTCCCGATGGAGATCACCGGCGGCAAAAAGGCGGACAACCAGGCCCGCGCCCGCGAGCTTCTGGAGGTCGTCGGTCTGCCGGACAAGGCCAACGCCTACCCCTCGCAGCTCTCCGGCGGTCAGCGCCAGCGCATCGCGATCGCCCGCGCGCTCGCGACAAAACCCAAGGTTTTGCTCTGCGACGAGGCCACCAGCGCCCTCGACCCGAACACGACGAAGGACGTGCTGGCCCTCCTCAAGGACATCAACAAAAACCTCGGCGTGACCGTTGTCGTCATCACGCACGAGATGGCCGTCGTCGAGGAGATCTGCAACAAGGTCGCCGTGATCGACGAGCACGTCATTGCCGAGACCGGCGAGGTGGGCGAGGTCTTCACGCGCCCGCAGTCCGCCGCCGCGCGCCGCCTCTTCTACCACAGCGAAAACACGGAGCACTTCAAAAGCGCGGCCTGCTGCCGCATTGTCTTTGACGGCACGTCCTCCTACGAGCCGGTCGTCGCGGACATGGTGCTCAAGTTCCACCGCCCCGTGAACATTATTTTTGCGGACTCCAAGAACATCGGCGGCAAGGCCTTTGGCCAGATCGTCCTCCAACTCACGGGGGACCCGGAGACGGACGGCCGCATGATTGAATACCTGCGCTCGAAGGGGCTCGCAGTTGAGGAGGTGAACGACTTTGCCTAACGCAGCGGAATGGCAGATGATCGGTATCGGTTTTCTGCAAAGCATCTACATGACCTTTGTTTCAACGGCGCTGGCCTACGTGATCGGTCTTCCGCTCGGCTTGCTCCTCGTCGTCACGGACAAGGACGGCCTGCGGCCGCGACCCATGCTCAACGCCCTGCTCGGTGTCGTCGTCAACATCCTGCGCTCCCTGCCGTTTCTGATCCTCGCGGTTTTGTTCCAGCCCTTCACGCGCAAGATCGTCGGCACGACCATTGGCTCGAACGCTACCATCGTCGCGCTCGTCATTGCCTCCGCGCCCTACGTCGCCCGTCTCGTCGAGAGCTCCATCAAGGAAGTCGACAAGGGCGTCATCGAGGCCGCCGAGTCCATGGGCGCGTCCACCTCGCAGATCGTCTGGCGGGTGCTTTTGCCCGAAGCGCGGCCCTCGCTGCTCGTCGGCGGTGCCATCGCCATCACGACCATCCTCAGCTACTCCGCCATGGCCGGGTTCATTGCCGGCGGCGGCCTTGGCACCATCGCCATCAACTACGGCGTCTATCGCTATCAGACCACCATCATGTTCATTACGAGCGCCATCCTCATCGCCATCGTGCAGGTGCTGCAGGCCGTCGGGATGAAGCTCGCAAGGATAGGAGACAAGCGCATTTCCTGATCGCGCTGTCCGGGAAAACTGCAAAGGAGAAAAATGAAAATGAAGAAAAAGATCATCTCTGCTCTGCTCGCCGCAACCATGCTCTGCTCACTCGCAGCCTGCGGGAGCAAAACCGCCACTGAGTCCTCCGCCGCCTCCGCCTCCGCCGACACGACCGCCT
>JAKOSQ010000211.1 GCA_029777215.1 Bacillota bacterium | reverse complement strand
GACGTCAAGACGCTGAACACCGTCGCGACGATGCTCATGGACCCGGCGCTGGACGCGGCGATCCGCGAGGAGCTCAAGACAGGCGTCTCCTACGCGGCGGCACGGCAAGCCGCGATCACCCGGGACATTGGCTCGCTCTCGCAAATCCTGGAGACGCCGAACAACATTCTCGCCGTCGAATACCTCAAGGCGATCTACAACCAACGCCTGCGCCTGGAGCCGATCGCGATCGAGCGCCGCGGCCCCGAGCACGACGGGGAGGGCGGGTCCGCCGCCGAGCTGCGGCGTCTGCTGGCGCTGGAAAAGCCAATCAAAGAATATGTCCCGCACGATTGCTGGAAGCTTTACAAAGCCGAGCGCGAACAGGGGAGAGGCCCTGTCACGATGGAGTCGCTCGAGCTGCCGGTCCTTTCGCGTCTGCGCATGAAAAAGCAGGCGGACTTTGCCCTCATCCCGGACGACGCGGAGGGCCTGTCGAAAAAGCTCTGCGACGCGGCACATGAGGAAACCTCGCTCGACGGCGTTCTCGCCGCCGCCAAGTCGAAGCGCTACGCGCTCGCGCGCCTGCGCCGCATGTGCCTGTGCGCCGCGCTCGGCATCCGCGCCGGCGACGCGGAGGGCATCCCGCCCTACGCCCGCATCCTCGCGGCAAACAGCCGGGGCAGGGAAGTGCTGCGCATCGCGCAGGAGAAGTCCCGCATCCCCATCCTCACGAAGCCCGCCGCCGTCCGCGAGCTCGACGACGCCTGCAAGAAGGTCTTTATCCTCAACAGCGACGCGCACGACCTCTACGTTCTCGGCTACGACGCCGCCGAGGAGCGGCGCGGCAACGGCGACTGGCGGACAAGCCCCCGCATGCTGTAAAATATGCGCTCTTTGTGCACAACGCCTATTTCCCCGGAAATGTCTTGATTTTGTAACCGAATTGTTATATTATATTATGGATGTGTAATCTGTTGGCATTCCTAATCTTTTAAAACAGGAGTTTACATGAAAAAAGCACTGCTTTTTATGTCCTCCATCTGCCTGGTCGCAGCGCTGCTGATCTTCAGCGGCTCCACGGACCGCAGCTCCGGAGTCTCAAATATAAACGCCGCCAAGGCCAGCGCCTCCGCGTCTCCCTCGCCAGAGACCAATGTCATCCGCATCGGCGTTCCCGCGTCAGTGACCGGACCCGGCTCAACGGACGACGCTCGTGTCCTCCTCGGTCTGCGCTACGCCCATTCGGTCGCGCCGACGCTCGACATCGGCAGCACCACCTACAAGATCGAACTCGTTGAGACGGATGATTCCGGCACGCAGGCCGGCGCGGCCGCAGCCGCGAAGTCGCTTGGCTCCGCCAATGTCTCCGCCGTCATCGGCTCTTTTGCCTCCGCCGGCGAGCGCGCAGCGCTTCCGACCTACAAAAAGGCCGGACTGCCGACCCTCGCGCTGTGCGGAACGGCGCAGGACGCGGACAGTGGCGCGCTTTCTCTCGCGGCGCCCGCCTCCCTCACGGGGAGCGCGGCGGCAAGTCTCGCGCAGAGTCTCGGCCGGCACAACGCCGCCGTTTTGACGGACAGCGCGGACGCCTCCTCGCAGGTGCTCGGCAAGGCCTTCGTCGAAGCTTTCACGAAGCTCGGCGGCAGCTGCACGGAGATCGCCTTCTCCGCGGGGAAAAAGCTGGACCAGCAGGCGGTCCAGGCGGTCGAGTCCGCCGGCGCGGACGTCGTCTTTATGGTCTCGAGCGCCGAGGACGGCGAAACGTTTCTGCGTCTCGCGCGGAAATCCGGGGTCGTCTGTCCCGTGATCGGTCCCTCGAGCTGGGACGCGGGTCTGCTTCTTTCAGACGCCGACTACTACTCCGACAACGTCTATGTGATTGCCGATTACGACGGCTGCGGGACCGAGCAGGTCTCCGCCGGCTTCGCCTCGCGCTTCTCCGCCTGGGCGGGGGACAATAAGGACGTCCGCCTCAAAAACGGCGGCAGCACCTACGCCTCCTCCTACAGCGCCCTCGGCTACGACGCCTACATGCTGCTCGTCAAGGCGATCAAGTCCGCCGCTTCCACCGAACCCGCCGCAAGTTCCGACGTGCTGCTCAAAATGAGCTACAGCGGCGTCACCGGCACACTCGCCTTTGACGGCGGACGGGCCGGGCGCACACTCGCCTACGTCAAGCAGCTCGACAGGGACACCG
>JAKOSQ010000210.1 GCA_029777215.1 Bacillota bacterium | reverse complement strand
TTCAAAACCGCGATGGGCTTTTCGTGGCGGCCGAGGTGGCGCAGCGTCAGGATTTCCATGAATTCCTCGTAGGTCCCGATGCCGCCCGGCGTCATCACGAAAGCGTCCGAGCGCTCCTCCATGGCCTGCTTGCGGTCGCGCATCGTATCGGTGTGGACGAGCTCCGTGCAGTCCGTGAAAAGTGCGCCGTCGACGTCGAGGAAGGACGGTACGACGCCGATGCACTTTCCGCCCGCCTCGGTAATGCCGGCCGCGACAGCCCCCATGAGGCCGCCCGCGCCGCCGCCGAAAATGAGCGTGTGTCCGCGCTGGCCAAGCTCCCGACCGAGCGCGCGGCCAGCGCGGAGATAGGCTTCGTCGATCGAATTGCTTGCCGCGCCGAAAACGCAGATGTTCATATTGTCTCCCCCATTCTGTTTTGTACAGGATATCCGGGTTCGACCCGGATGTCAAGCCGGCGCGCCCATTTTTGAAACGCCGTCCGAACATTTCACCCCCGGGGGGATTGTGGGCGGATGTTCGCCTTGCTTAGAATGAGGGTCGACGGTGCGGCCTCAACGACCTTGAAATGCTCGGCACGGGCGGCGTCAAGCTCCTCCGTCGTCATCCGAAATCCCGAAAACGAGCACACGCAATCGCTTCTCGCAGCGGTGCTCTCAACAGGCGGAACGGAAGCTGAAAAAACCGTTCTCCTCAGCTGTCCGCAAGGCGGTAACCAACGCCGATCTCCGTGATGATATAGCGCGGCTGGGCCGGGTCCTCGCGGAGCTTGCGGCGCAGATTCCCCATGCAGACGCGGAGCGACTGCGTGTCGTCCGGCGAGCCGGAGCCCCAGACGTTTTCGATGAGGAAGCGGTGCGTGAGCACCTTGCCCTGATGCCGAATCAGCAGGTCGAGGACCTTGTATTCGTTCGGGGTGAGGTGGACCTCCTCCCCGCCGAGTCGGACGCGGCGCTTTTCGCTGTCGACAGTGAGTTCACCGATGCGGAAAGCGGTGCTCTCCCCTCCCTGCCCGTCCGGAGCGTGCAGCGCCGACTGCCGCCGCAGGATGACCCGGATGCGCGCGAGCAGCTCGGGCACGCTGAAGGGCTTCGTGAGATAGTCGTCCGCGCCCGCGTCGAGCGCCTCAATCTTCTCCCGGTCATGTCCGCGTGCGGAGACAATTAAAATTGGGAGCTGCGAGATCTTACGCAGCTCTCGGATGACGTCCACGCCGTCCATATCCGGCAGCCCGAGATCGAGCACGAGGATGTCCGGGTCGTTCGCGGCACAGAGCATCAGAGCCTCGCCGCCATTTTCAGCTTCGAGGCACTTGTAGTCCTGCGTCTCAAGCGAGACGCGGAGAAAGTTTCGTATCGTTTTTTCGTCGTCAGCGATCAGGATCAGCGGCTGCATGAGCTGTCCTCCTCCTTTGCGGGAATGTTGAACAAAACCGAGGTCCCGTGTGGCTCAACATTGCGCACGAAAATGTGTCCCCCGTGCGCCTCGACAATGGCCTTGCACAGCGCGAGACCGAGCCCGAAGCCGTGCCTTGCCGTGCCCGGACGGGTCCCCCGCGAATAAAAGCGCTCAAAAAGATGCTCCATGTCCTCCTCCGCAATGCCTGGGCCATCGTCACGGACCTCGAAGAGGACGTCCCGGTCCGAGCGGCTGAGCAGGACCGTCACGGAGCTGCCCTCGGGCGTGTAGTAGATTGCGTTGTCAAGCAGGTTCACGAGGACCTGCGTGAGCAAAACGCCGTCCGCCCGGAGCAAAAGCAGCTCATCCGGTATTTTTGCCGAGAGACTGTGTCCGGCAGCGTGTCCTTTCACATGCGCAATCGCGCCCGCGACGATCTCCTCCGCCGCCTCCTCCTCGAGGTGCAGATGAAGCCGGCCCTCGTCGAGCCGGGTCATATCGAGGATATTTTCGACAAGGTCGCTGAGCCAGCCCGCGTCGTCGTAGATATTCTTTAAAAAGTCCTTCTTCACGTTGTCGTCAAGCTGTCCGTAGTTGTCGAGCATGGTGCTCGCCGAACCCATGATGCCGGTGAGCGGCGTACGCAGGTCGTGCGAGATGGCGCGCAGCATATCGCTGCGTAGACGCTCGCTCGCGATCTGCGTCTGCGTCTCCTCCTGCCTGCGGTAAAGCGTTTCGCGCTCGAGTACAACGGCGAGCTGCGTGAGGACGGTGTTCAGGAACTCCGTCTGGTTCTCCGTCAGCGGGCGGCCGTCCAGAGGCGCGACGCCGACGACACCGGAAACGCCGTTTTGCGTCACGACCGGCGAATAGTACGCGTTTGCCCCGGCATACAGCCTGGTCCCGCGTCCGCAGGCATTGCAGGAGCGGTAAGTCTCCCGGCAGACGACGCGCTCGCGGTCGCTCGAAAAGACGTCCTCGCCCTGCACAAAGCGGTTTTGCACTTCGCCGTCCGCCCTGTAAAACACGGCGAGGACACTCGCGTCGAGCTGTGCGGCGAGCTCCTGCGCCGAGACCTCCGCGAGATCGGCCGCGCTCCGTACGCCGAGCAGCCGCCGCCCGGTCTGGTAGAGCGCGCGGATGCGCTCCTCCCGCTCCTCGGCCAGCACGCTCTCGTGCCGGATGCGGCTCGTCATCATACTCGTGAACGCGCCGACAAAAAACATAATGAGGAAGGTCAGCGGATAATCCGGGCTGTAGGCACGGAAAGTGTAGTACGGTTCCGTGAAAAAGAAGTTGTAAAACAGCACGCCGAAAAGGGACGAAAACAGGCTGAAGAGATAGCTGCCGCCGTAATACGACAGCAGGAGTGTCCCCAGCAGATAGATCATGATAAAATTCGTCTCGTGTGTGCCGAGCTGCCGAAGCAGCAGCGAGACACCGGTACAGGCGAACATCACTGCGATCAGCAGCGAAAAGTTTTTGATTCCGGCGAGAAACCGGCTTTTTCTGTCCGCCGGCCCGTCCGCACGGGCGGTATTCCTGTTTCCCATGTGATGTCCTCCGATCGCAAGACCATCTGTGTATGGCTCCGCCGCTACACCGCGTGTGTACCGGCGGCTTTTGCTGTGAATTATACCATATTTTCCGGGAAAGGCAAGCTGCCTGCTGCCCGTTCAGCGCCGTTTGGCGCGCGGGCCGAAGCAGAAAAGCGCCGCGAGCAGCGCCGCTGCGGAAAGGCCCGCCGCCGCAGCCTTTTTGCCGCCGCTCACGGGGTGCCCGACCGCGCCGCCCGTCTTGACGATTTGCACGCTGTCGCTGTGGATGTCGACGTCGCCGCCGTGCTCGGCGCAGTCGCGCGAAAAAGTCCCCGTGACGCGCAGCGTGTCGCCGGTATGATGATAGTCGCCGTAGACGCTGATCTTTTTCGCGTCCGCGAGGGGCATCCAGACGCCGATGGCGTTCGTGCCGTCGTTTACGTTGACCCAGGCATAGTTCCCGCGCGGGAGCATTTCGCCGATGGCCTCGCCCTCAATCGCGACCGTTTTGCCGTTCCACTGCAGTGAGCGGTCAACAAGTTCGTTCACCGCCGTGACGTCCGCCGCCGCGGCGAGGCCCGCAAGGACGGCTGCGAGCGCCGCGGTGAGGACGCAGAGCTTCAATGTCTTGCACATGTTTTTTTCACGCCTCCGATCACATAGCCAATGAGGGCAAAGACGGACAGGAACTCCAGTCTGCCGAGATACATCGCGAGAATATACTGCACCTTCAGCAGCGCAGGTGTGGACACCTGCGTCACGCCGATGCTCAGGCCAACGTTGCCCGTCGCGGACGCCGCCTCAAACGCCGACTGCGCAAGTGGGTAGCCATACCAGACGCCGAGCAGCGTCGTCACAGCAAAGAGCGCCGTGTAGCAGAGAATGATGAGCCCGGATGAGCGGACCGCTGCGTCGTCGAGCACGCAGTCTTGAATGTGGTGATATTTTTCAATGTGGACGCAGCGCTCCGGCGAGAGCACGCGGCGCACGTCCGCGACAAGGCCGCGGAACACGATGCCGACGCGCAGGCCCTTGAAGCCGCCCGCCGTGGAGCAGGCGGAGCCGCCGATGAGCATGGCGATTGTCATGACGAGGATGCCGAAGTCGCCCCACTCATTGGCGAACTGCCGCGCGTAGACATTGCCGAAGCCCGTCGTCGTGTGCGCGGAGAGAACGTTGTAAACGACGCGGCGGAAAACGGACACCGCGTTTGTGTAGACGCCGAGCTGCGAGAGCTTTGCCGCCGCGAGCGCGCAGGCAAGAAACGAGGTGATAACAAAGCTCTGCACCTCGATGTTTTTCGCCATCTCCACGCGCTTTCCCTGCCAGACCGCGTAGTGCAGGCCGAAGTTCAGAGAGCCGAGAATGAAGATCACCATGGTGATGAGCTCGTAGGCGAAGCTGTGGTAGAACATCATATTCTGCGTGTTCGGAGCAAAGCCGCCGGTGCTCCACGAGGACTCAAAGATATACAGGCCGTGTAAAAACGCCTGCAGCGGCGGCAGGCCGATGAAAAGACCGCAGACAAAAAGCGCCGCCGTGCCGGCGAGGAGATACACCATGCTGATGCGCCAGATGATGCGCGCGGTGTTTTTGACGTTCGGCAGAAGCTTCACATCCTTGCCCTCGCCGCAGTACATTTGATACGCGCCGCTTGTGTGCCGCCCGAGAAAGCCGAGCGCCAGCACGACCATGCCCTGTCCGCCGATGAAAGTCAGCATGTGCCGCCACATATTGAGGCCCTCAGAGAGGTGGTCGAGGTCCTGCGTGAGCACGAGTCCGGTGGTCGTAAAGCCGCTCATGACGTCAAAGCAGCCGTCGAGGAAGCTTTGGCAGTGCCCGCTGAGCCGGTAAGGGATCGCGCACAGCACCATCAGCACGAGCCATGAGAGTGCGGCGACGGCGAAGCCGCTTTTCCAGTCCAGCTGTGCGCCGCGCCGCCTTGCCGCTCTGCCGCAGGCGATCAGCAGACAGCTCACGAGCATGGACACGGACATACCGATCACGAAATCCAGCGCCGCGCTCCACTCCCGCAGCAGGAGCGAGGTCAGAAGCGGGACCGCCATCAGCAGGGTGATCGCGAGCACGACCCAGCCCGTGTAGTAGCCAACGAGAGCGGCGCTGCCCTGTCTTTTTATTCCTGTCACGCCGCTCACCACACGATCAGCACGATGAGGGCAAACAACGCGCCGCAGTAGGCTGCGGCGCAGAGTATTTCGGCAAGCAGGCCTTCAGCCTCAGCTTTCATTTTTTGCATGATGTTTCCCTCCGCTGTGCAGCGCTTTTTTGATCTCCTTAAATGCCTCGCGGTCGGCGACGATCAGCACCGCGTCCCCGAGACACAGCTGCGTATCGCCGCGCGTATAGATGACCCGCTCCGCGCGCAGGACCGACGCGAGCACGCAGTCCTGCGGGAGCGTCAGGTCCCGGACAAAACTGCCGAGCCAGGGGCTGCCTTCGTCGATACGCGCCTCGACAAGGAGCATCGAGCCGCGCTCAAAGGTCTGGACGATGCGGCAGACGTCCTTGTCGAACTCAAATTCGATGAGGTCGGCGATGACCTGCGTGCTGCATACCGTCTGGTCGACGCCAAGCGCCCGGAACATGGGGATGTTTTTCGGGTTGTTGATGCGCGCAATGGACTTTTTAATGTCGAAGCCTGCCTTGGCGATCTGGCAGACGACGAGGTTCTCCTCGTCCTTGCCCGTGACTGCCGCGACGACGTCCGCGCGGGCGATGCCCGCTTGACGCAGCACGCCGAGATCGGTCCCGTCGCCGCAGATTACGTCCGTTCCGGCTTCCTCCGCGATCCTCTCGCAGAGGGCCATGTCCTTTTCAACGAGGGTGACCTCGCAGCCGCGCTCGCGCAGGGTCAGCAGCAGATGGTAGCCGATCTTGCCGCCGCCGATGATAATGGCCTTCATGTTTTCTCCCCCTCCAGCTTACTTCTGATGAGATAGGACACGAGCTCCGTCGGGTCGATCGTCTCGATGTTCAGCAGCTCGAAGGCGCTTTTTTTCGCGGGGTCGTTGACGCGTGCGATCACGCGGCCAACGCCGAAGAGTTCTCTTGCCGCGAGCGCCGCGGTGATGTTGAGGTTGTCGTCCGCCGTCACGCACACGACGCAGTTCGCGCGGGCGATGCCCGCCTGACGCAGCACGCCGTCGTCATACTCGACGCCGCGGACGCTCAGACCGTTGAAGCCGCTGCCGAGCGCGGCGAGCTTCTCCGCGTCGCTGTCGACGACAGAGACGTTGTGGCCGACGTCTGAAAGCTCAAAAGCAAGCGTTCTGCCAAGCTTGCCACAGCCGATAATGATGATGTACATGTTCTTTTCTCCTTTTAATCCTCAGCAGAACGCTTCGCCAAAGTCAAAGATGCGGGGCCGTTCATTGCTCAGCGCCAGCGAGATCTGCTCAAGATTGCGGCAGGCCGGCGAGAAGGTCGGATCGAGCGAATAGGCCGCGCGGTAGTGGCGGCGCGCGAGGTCGATCTCGCCGCCGAGCTCGTAGTAAATGCCGAGCAGATTGTGCGGCTGCGGCGCGTCGGGACGCTCTTCCATGGCCTCGAGGATGTATTCGGACGCTTTTTCATAGCGAAAGCTCTGCAGACAGGCGACCGCCTGCGCGAGGCTCTGGCAATATTTCGATGCAACGGGATCAGTGTTCATAGTGTTCATTTTGTATCCCTCCTTACGCTTTTAAGGATAACGCGGCACATATAAGTTTGGTGTGAGCCTTTGCCCCATCCGTGTAATATCTTTGTGAGGATATCCGCAGACGGCCAGCGCCCGCATCCCTTTAGCGCCCCGCGGGAATGCAGGCAGTTTACATAAAAATATTTCGCTCCCCTTTTCAGCAAGAAAGCGGCGCCCACACATTTCTGTGAAGGCGCCGCTTTCTGTTTCGCCGGAATACCGGCAGCTTTTAAGCAAGGAATCAATATTTGCCGTAGTAGGCTTTTTTGTAGATGTCCTTGATATCGTCGATCGTCGCGGGCTGGACGTTGGCGGCGGTGCAGGGGTCGTTGAGGGCCTTTTCCGCCATCGCATCGAGCGCAGAGAGAAATTCGGTCTCGTTGACGCCAGCCTTCTGGATGTTTGTCGGCATATTCATTTTTTCCTGCGCCTGGCGGACCGTGCGGATGACGCTCAGCGCGCCCTGGCGGGTGCTCTGCGAATCAAAGCCGAGCGTGCTCGCAATCATTGCATAGCGGTGCGCCGTGGGCGTGAGCGAGGTGCTGCAGCCGG
>JAKOSQ010000209.1 GCA_029777215.1 Bacillota bacterium | reverse complement strand
CCTCATCGCGGCCTGGGCGGTGCGCTTGCCGTTGCGGGTCTGGAGCATGTAGAGCTTGCTGCGCTCGATCGTGAACTCCATGTCCTGCATGTCCTTGTAGTGTTTCTCCAGCGTCTCCGCGATCTCGACAAACTGCTTGTAGACGTCCGGCATGACGCCCGCGAGTTCGTCGATGGTCTGCGGGGTGCGGATGCCGGCGACGACGTCCTCGCCCTGCGCGTTCATGAGGAATTCGCCGTAGAGCTTCTTCTCACCGGTGGCGGGGTCGCGCGTGAAGGCGACGCCGGTGCCGGAGTCGTTGCCCATGTTGCCGAAGACCATGGACTGGACGTTAACGGCAGTGCCCCAGGTGTAGGGGATGTCGTTCATGCGGCGGTAAACGTTGGCGCGGGGGTTGTCCCAAGAGCGGAAAACGGCCTTGATGGACTCCATCATCTGCTCGACCGGGTCGGACGGGAACTCAGCGCCCATGCGCTGCTTGTAGTATTCTTTAAAGGTGCCGACAAGCTCCTTGAGATCGTCAGCGGAGAGCTCGCTGTCGAGCTGGACGCCGCGGTCGGCCTTCATGATCGAGAGATATTCTTCAAACTTATCGCGCGGCAGCTCCATGACGACGTCCGAGAACATCTGGATGAAGCGGCGATAGGCGTCGTAGACAAAACGGGGGTTGTTCGTGAGCGTGCACAGGCTCTCCGCGACCTCGTCGTTGAGGCCGAGGTTGAGGATCGTGTCCATCATGCCGGGCATCGAGGCGCGCGCGCCGGAGCGCACGGAGACGAGCAGCGGGTTTTTCTTGTCACCGAACTTTTTGCCGGTCATTTTTTCAAGCTTGCGGAGGTAGGTCATGATCTCCTGCTCGATGTCGGGCGAGAGCTGACGGCCGTCCTCATAATAACGGGTGCAGGCCTCTGTCGTGATCGTGAAGCCCTGCGGAACGGGCATTCCGAGGTTCGTCATTTCTGCAAGGTTCGCGCCCTTGCCGCCCAAAAGCTCGCGCATGCCTCCGTTGCCCTCTGAAAAGAGGTAGATATACTTTTTCTGCATGTGTTGGTCCTCCCTTTATAGACTCGTATTTTTGATACGCTGGCTGACTGGCAGTTCTCCCGGCCCTCCGGGAGCGGCGAGGCCCACGGACCGCCGTCTCCGGTGTCCGCCGTCCTCACAGCTGGATATTATAACATACCATACGTTTGTAATCAACCGTACATGTGATACTTTTGCAGGAAAATTATCATGTCGACGCTTTTCTGTCAGCTCCGCTGGCATGCTCGTCCGTCCGCGCTTGGCCCGCCACGCCTCCATGTACAAAATAGCACATTATCGTATTGTTCTCAAGGTCTATCTTGTGAATAATTACAATTTTTAAAAAAGTATTTTTATAGAAATTTATCGGCCGGAGCGTGCCCGCTTTGCTCTCCATGAGCGGACATCTGCCCGCGAGACAGACGTGCGCGCTTGACAAATCAAGCTTTTGCATGTATATTTTCTTTAATTTAGCATGCAGCAAAGCTTTGTCTGACGCCTCGATCCGCTTCACCGCCTGCGCGGCGATTGAAGCTGCCGGATGAAACCAGAACGCCGGGAGGAATTATGGAACAGTACAATCAGCGAAACATCACCATGATGATGGACCTTTATGAGATGACGATGGCCAACGGCTACTATCTCAGCGGCTGCGCGGACAACCGCGTCGTTTTCGACGCTTTTTATCGCCGGAACCCGGACGACAGCGGCTTTGCCGTCTTTGCGGGACTCGAGCAGGTCATCGAGTACATTGAGAACATGCACTTTGACGCCGCCGACATTGATTATTTCCATTCGTTGGGCCTTTTTTCGGACGATTTTCTCGACTATCTCGCGGGCTTCCGTTTTCGCGGGGACATCTCCGCGCTGCCCGAGGGCACGATCATGTACCCGGACGAGCCGATCCTCAGCGTGACCGCGCCCCTGCTCGACGCCCAGCTCGTCGAGACGGCGCTGCTCGCGCAAGTCAATCACCAGTCCCTGATCGCGACGAAGACACACCGCATCGTCCGCGCGGCGCAGGGACGCGGCGTTTCGGACTTCGGCGCGCGCCGGGCGCACAATGTCGACGCCGCCGTCTACGGGGCGCGCGCGGCCTACATCGGCGGGGCCAACGGCACCGCGACCGTCCTCGCCGGGCAGATGTTCGACATCCCCGTCAGCGGCACGATGGCCCACAGCTGGGTCATGTTCCACGACGACGAGTACACAGCCTTCCGCCGCTACGCCGAGACCTATCCCAACTCGACCGTTTTGCTCATTGACACTTACGACGTCCTCGGCTCCGGCGTTCCAAACGCCATCCGCGTCGCCAATGAGGTCCTGATCCCGCGCGGCAAGCGGCTCAAAGGCGTGCGGCTCGACTCGGGCGACCTCGCCTATCTCTCCAAGCGCGTGCGCGAAATGCTCGACGCCGCCGGACTGCAGGATTGCAAGATCGTCGCGTCAAACAGTCTCGACGAATTTACGATACAGTCCATTCTCGGCCAGGGCGCGTGCATCGACTCCTTCGGTGTCGGCGAGCGCCTCATCACCGCCAAAAGCGACCCCGTCTTCGGCGCGGTTTACAAGATGGTCGCCGTCGAAAAAGACGGCATCTTCCAGCCGAAGATCAAAATATCCGAAAACGCCGGCAAGATCACGAACCCGGGCAAAAAGTGCCTCTACCGCGTCTACGACCGGGACGGCAAGGCAGTCGCCGATCTGCTGACGCTCGCGGACGAAAAGGTCGATCTGAGCGTCCCCTACCGCTATGTCGACCCCCAAAAGCCCTGGGAGGTCCGCTATTTCCGCGACTGCACGGCGAAACCGCTGCAGCAGCTGGTCATCAAGGACGGCAAGCGCACCTTCCCGACCCGCCCGCTCGACGAGCTCCGCGACTTTGTCGAAGCGCAGCTCGAGACGGAGATCTGGCAGGAGGAGCAGCGCTTTGAAAATCCGCACTGTCACTTTGTCGACATGAGCCCCGAGTATTATTCGCTGAAAATGGGACTCTTAAACGACGATCAGCTCCGCCACGGCGAAAATGCGCAGTCGTGACCGGCTTGTCCGGAAAACTCAGCCCCGCCGCTTAGCGCAGTGTTCATAAAACAGTAACACTGAAAAATGAGCACTGTTGCTATCGGGTTGGCTAAGAAAATTTGAAGCGTGATATTCCGCACCATTAGGTGTGGCGTATCACGCTTCTTTT